>CANGCI010000017.1 GCA_947451995.1 Comamonadaceae bacterium
CAGGCAAAGAAGAGCAAATTGATGTGTCGAAAGTGGACGTTTCCATGAACGGCATTGAATTGCAAGACCGCGAATTTTTTGCGGCCATCAAGGAAGGTCGCGAGCCCAATTCCAGCGTGGCACAAGTGCTGCCTTGCTACAAGGTCTTGCACGACCTCGAGTTGCAATTGAACGCTTGATATTCTGATCAAGCCCGGAGGCAATCGACAGGGCATCTCCTGCGTAAGGGGATGGCCTGTTGACGTTTTGGCAGATTTCATTTGATAATTAACCAAGTGGTACATTCATCAAATGACAAAAGTTTCTCTTTCTGCAGCACGCAAAACCAGCACCAGTCGAACCAACGATCCTGAAAGGACCATGGCGGAGATTTTGAGTGTGGCTACGACTGAATTCGCGGACAAGGGTTTGGCGGGTGCTCGCATTGACGAGATTGCGGATGCCACCCGCACCAGCAAGCGGATGATCTATTACTACTTCGGCAGCAAAGAGGGTCTTTACGTGGCCGTGCTGGAAGCCGCTTATGGTCGCATGCGACAAATTGAAGCTGATTTGCACCTGAGCGATTTAGAGCCTGAGGCTGCACTCAAACGCTTGGTCGAATTCACGTATGACCATCACCAGAGTAACGAAGAATTCATCCGATTGGTCATGTCGGAAAACGTGCAGCGGGGCGAGTACTTGGCGCAAAGCAAAGCAATTCAAAAGCTCAACGGCTCTGCGCTGCAAACCATCCAAGACCTTTACGCGCGCGGTGTGAAGAAGGGCGTTTTCAAGAAAAACCTGACAGCCATCGAAATTCATTCGGCTATTTCTGCACTGACTTTTTTCAATGTCTCCAACCAACACACATTTGGTTTGATTTTCAAAGGCAAATCCGCCCAAGGCAAGGCGCAAACACTGAAAAAATCACAAGTGGTTGACATTGTGGTCAGTTACGTTTGTGTTTAGCCGCATCGCCCAATGGCTTATTTGATTGACCAATGAGTCACTTATTCTTCGAGTGATTAGGGTAATTACTTATTCGTAAAAACTAACTAGTTCGTACATTATGGGGTGTACCCAATTCAAGGAATTTGCAAATGACCCGTTTTTTTGACTTCACATGCAAGGCGATTGAATATTTGATTGCAGCATTCATGGCTGCCATGGTGGTTTTGGTCTTTGGCAATGTTTTGTTGCGATATGGTTTTAACTCTGGCATCACGCTGTCAGAAGAATTGTCTCGATGGTTATTTGTGTGGATGACGTTTTTGGGCGCAGTGGTGGCGCTACGAACGCATGAACATTTGGGTACCGACATGTTGGTAGGGCGTTTGGGCCCAGTCGGGAAAAAAATCTGCATGGGCTTGTCGCAACTGCTGATGATGCTGTGCTGCTGGTTGCTGTTCAAAGGCGCCTACGAGCAAGCCATCATCAACTGGACCAGCACCAGCGCGGTGATGGAAGTGTCTCTCAGCTGGGTTTACTTCCCAGGCATTATTTTCGCAGTGCTGGGCGGCTTGCTGATCGCGCTTGATTTCATCAAGTTGATCACGGGTCAAATGAAGGATGAAGAACTGCTGATGTTCCAAGAGTCCGAAGAAGCGCCTCATGGCGACGCCCACTAAGTAAAAAAAAGAGAAACATTCAAATGACCATTGCTGTATTCGTTCTTTCCTTGTTGGGTGCCATGGCTTTAGGCGTGCCCATTGCATTTTCATTGTTGATTTGTGGCGTGGCCCTGATGGTCCACCTCAACATGTTTGATGCGCAAATTTTGGCGCAAAACCTCATCGAGGGTTCCAACAGCTTTCCTTTGTTGGCTGTCCCTTTCTTCATGTTGGCTGGTGAGGTCATGAATGCGGGCGGTTTGTCGCGCCGCATTGTGAACTTTGCCATGGCCTGTGTGGGCCACATTAAAGGAGGCTTGGGTTATGTCACCATCATGGCTGCTGTGATCATGGCCGCCTTGTCTGGCTCCGCTGTGGCAGATGCCGCAGCCTTGGCTTCGTTGCTGTTGCCCATGATGGTTGCCGCAGGTCACGACCGCGCACGTTCTGCTGGACTGATTGCGTCGGCAGGCATCATTGCCCCGGTCATTCCACCCAGCATTGGCTTTGTGATTTTTGGCGTAGCAGGTAACGTGTCAATTTCCAAGTTGTTCATGGCGGGTATTGTGCCGGGCATCTTGTTGGGTGCATCTTTGTGGATCACTTGGTGGTGGTTGGCGCGCAAAGAAGTTGTGGAAGTTCCGCCACGAAAATCCATGACAGAAATTGGCGTGGCCATGCGTGAAGCGACCTGGGCCTTGGTCTTGCCCTTGATCGTGGTTTTTGGCTTGAAGTTTGGTGTTTTTACACCCACTGAAGCGGCTGTGGTCGCTGCCATGTATGCCCTGTTGATCTCTGTGTTTGTCTACAAAGAACTCAACTTCAAAACCGTTGTGCCATTGTTTGTAGCTTCTGCCAAAACCAGTGCCATTGTGATGTTCTTGGTGGCTGCTGCCATGGTGTCCGCTTGGTTGATCACTGTGGCCAATTTGCCTGCTGAACTGATCTCTTTGTTGCAGCCCATGTTAGACAGCCCCCGACTGTTGATGCTGACCATCATGGTCATCACCATGGTCGTGGGCACGGCACTGGACATGACGCCAACCATTTTGTTGTTGACACCCGTTTTGATGCCAGTTGTCAAAGCGGCAGGCATTGACCCCATCTACTTTGGGGTGCTCTTCATCATCAACAATGCCATTGGACTGATCACACCGCCCGTTGGCACTGTGTTGAATGCTGTGGCGGGTGTTGGCAAAGTCAGTATGGACGAAGTGACGCGTGGCGTCATGCCTTTCATGGTGGCGCAATTTGCGATCATGTTTGCCATGGTGGCCTGGCCAGCCTTGGTCATGGTGCCAGCGCGCTGGTTCTATTGATTTTTTCTTTCCACTGTCTGTCCGGGTACGCCAGACACTGGAATCCTTGTTCGGCGTACGACCATCAATTTCATCAGGAGACACTGACATGAAACGTGTTTTTATCAAGACTGTTTTGGCCGCCGTGGCTGTTGCAGCAATGGGTTTGGCCTCTGCACAAGAAAAAACCATCAAGTTCGCGAATCAAAATACGGCAGGTCACCCTGTTGTTTTGGGGATGGAAAAATTCAAGGAAATTGTTGAAAGCAAAACTGGCGGCAAAATCAAAGTCAACTTGTTTCCCGGCGGTACCTTGGGCAGTGACCAAGCCAACGTGGCAGCCATTCAAGGTGGCGCACTTGAAATGGTGTCATTGAACTCCGGTATTTTGGCCAGCCAAATCAAAGACTTCGAAGTATTTGATTTTCCTTTCATGTTCGCCAACGTTGCTGAAGCAGATGCTGTGGTGGACGGTCCTTTTGGTAAAAAATTGCACGCCAAATTGGCCGACAAAGGCATCATTGGTTTGGGTTACTTTGAACTGGGTTTCCGAAACCTCACCAATGGCAAGCGTGCCATCAACAAAGTTTCTGATATCGAAGGTTTGAAGTTGCGAGTGATCCCCAATGCCATCAACGTGGATTGGGTCAAAGCCTTGGGCGCCAACCCCACACCGCTGCCATTCCCTGAGTTGTACGCAGCTTTGGAACAAGGTGCAGTGGACGGTCAAGAGAACCCAGTGGCCACCATCAACTCTGCCAAACTGTACGAAGTGCAAAAACACATGGTCTTGAGCAATCACCAATACAACCCACAGTCTGTGTTGATGAGCAAAAAGTTCTATGACGGTTTGTCTGCTGCTGACAAGAAAATTGTGGAAGACGCCATGGTTGAAGCTTCTAAATATCAGCGCACTCAGTCACGCAATTTGGCCACTAGCATCACTGACAACTTGAAGAAGAACGGCATGCAAATCACCACTTTGCCAGCTTCTGAAATGGCCATCTTGCGTGACAAGATGAAGCCTGTCATTGCCAAGCACGGTGAGGCAATTGCCGGCACGGTTGCTGAATTGCAAGCTGAATTGGCCAAGCTGCGCAAATAATTTTCAGCAGTTCAGGTCCTTCTAAGACCTTATTGGCAGTCCCCATGCGAAGCCTCTTAGCTTGTCTTGAGGCTTCGCTTTTTTATTTCTAGATCATGAACATCGACGGCAATACAGAGTTGATCGCCCACATTGGCTTTCCTACGCACAGCTTCAAATCCCCCTTGATTTACAACCCTTACTTTGAGAAAGAGGGCATTAATGCATTGGTGGTGCCCATGGGTTGCCAGGCTGCGCATTACCCTGCATTTTTAAAGTCGGTGTTTAACTTGACGAACATCCGTGGTGCACTCATCACCATGCCACACAAAGTGACCACCGTGGCTTTGTTGGACGAAGTGACGCCCACCGTCAAAGTGGCGGGTGCGTGCAATGCCGTCAAGCGCGATGCCCAAGGCCGCTTGGTAGGCGAGATGTTTGACGGCGCTGGATTTGTTCGCGGCGTTCAAAGAAAAGGTTTTAACCTCTCAGGCAAGCGCGTGATGGTGGTCGGTACTGGCGGGGTAGGCTCCGCCATTGCGGCCTCCTTGGCTGCTGAAAAAATTTCAGCAATCAGTTTGTTTGACGTCAATACGGCATCCTGTGAGGGCTTGGCACAGAGGCTTGTGAACGAATATCCACACATCCAAGTCAAGACGGGTTCCAATGACCCTGATGGGCACGACTTGGTTGTCAATGCAACCCCCATGGGCATGAGTGAGGGAGATCCTTTGCCAATGGACGTTTCACGCATAGCGCCTGACACCTTTGTCGGCGAAGTGGTGATGCGCACAGAGATGACGGCGTTCCTGCAGGCGGCACAACAAAGAGGCTGCCGTGTCCAAGTAGGCTCTGACATGTTGTTTGAACAAATCCCTGCTTATCTGGAATACTTCGGGTTCAAGACATGCCCCGCCGATGTCTTGCGCAGTGTGGCCCGTTTGGGCTGAAAAATACGATGGAAGTGATTTATGAATTTACGCACAACAGACCGTGAAGCCGTTCCAGAAATGCCCAACCGATTGGGCATTCAAGGCATTGAGTTCATTGAATACGCAACCAATCGCCCACAAGCATTGGGTCAAGTACTCGAGTCGATGGGCTTCAAGCCCATAGCGCGTCATCGATCACGTGAGGTGACCCTGTATCGCCAAGGCGGCATGAACTTGGTGGTTAACGCCAATCCTGATGATGCGCGCGTCAGTGCCACAGCCGATGGTCAAGCCGAAATTTCTGCGGTGGCCTTTCGAGTGCAAGATGCGCTGAAGGCGCATACCCGTTGTATTGATTTGGGTGCGTGGTCAGTGGCCAGCCATGCGCAGGCCATGGAACTGCACATTCCTGCCATTCATGGTCCTGGCGGCACGCGCTATTACTTTGTCGACCGTTGGCAAGAATTTTCCATTTACGACATCGATTTCAAACCCATTCCCACTGTCGATCAGCATCCCACGGCTGTGGCTGACATGAGCTACTTTGGTGTGGTGCAGTACATTGGCGCAGCACGCAGTGAAGACTGGCTGGCCTACTACGAGCACATGTTTGACTTCAGTGTCATTCCCGATGAAGAGCGCTTTGGTATTTTGCCCAAAGGCAAATTGATGAAGAGCCCTTGTGGCCAGTTTCTCTGGCAGCTCATTGAACCCGATCCCTGGATGGAAGTTGACGATTCGCCTGAGTCTCTCAAGCGCATTGGTTTTGGCGTGAAAGACGTGGCACAGGCTGTCAAAACGCTCAAAGCCAACGGTGTTGAATTTGTTGAGTCCAAAGAGCTGCATCCTGAAGACCGGGGCGCCCTCACGCGAAGTGCATTGGGCTCGGTCTCCTTTGAGCTGGTTCATCAATCGACTTAAGGAATTGCCATGAATATGCTGGACGGTTATGGCATGGACACCATCACGATGGCGGGCTCACTCGAGGCCAAGTTAGAGGCCATGAAACGTGTGGGCTTTTCGCAGGTCATGCTCATGGCTCGGGATTTGGTCGGGCACCCGGGGGGGGTCAATGCCGCGGTCAAAGCCGTACAAGAAAGTGGTCTGCGTCCGACAGGCTTTCAAGTGCTGCGAGATTTTGAAGGTTTGTCGGGCCATTTGCACAGCTACAAAGTGGACATTGCCAAGTCCATGTTGGAGATGTGTGCTGCAACAGGCAGCAAAGTATTGCTTGCGTGTTCATCAACATCACGCCATGCCACAGACGATTTGGACCTCATTGCCAAGGATTTGAAAAAGCTGGCCATGATGGCCATCCCACTGGGCATCAAGGTGGCCTACGAAGGTTTGTCTTGGGGTCGCACCGTGAACGAATACACCACCAGTTGGGACGTGGTCTGCCGCGCAGATTGTCCCAACTTGGGCATCGGCATTGACTCCTTCCACATCTTTGCAGCCAAGACCTCACTGGATGCCATTGAGGACATTGATCCCGATCGCATTTACCTGGCACAACTGTCTGATTTCATGTGGAACGAAACGCCTTCGTTTGAAGAGCGCATGACCACAGCGCGCACCTTCCGTGTGTTTCCGGGGGAGGGCGTGCACAGTGATCAGTTGGCCGATTTGGTCTTGCGCCTCGAGCGCATTGGCTATCGCGGCGACTACAGCTTCGAGGTCTTCAACGACGACTACCAACAATTGCCATTGGACATCGTGGCCGAGCGTGCGCGCAAAAGTGCCACTTGGCTGCACCAAGATGTCTTGCACCGCTCAGCACCCTTGCCCGCATGGGCGCAATCTTCACAAAAGGTCAGCTAATGAAAAACAGAAAACTCGGTCCCTTCCAAGTCAGTGAAATTGGCTTGGGTTGCATGAACCTCAGCCATGCCTATGGCGCGCCAGTCTCTGAAGCACAGGCCGAAAAGGTCTTGCTGACGGCCTTGGATTCAGGCGTCACCTTGTTTGACACTGCCGCTTTGTATGGCTTTGGTGCCAATGAAACTTTGGTGGGCAAGGTGCTGAAATCGCACCGTCAGAAATTCACCCTCGCCAGCAAATGTGGCATGACCGGTGTCGATGTCAACGGTGATGGCAAATTGGTGCGTGTCATTGATGGTCGTCCCGAAACCATTCGCAAGACGTGTGAAGAGGCACTCAAGCGACTTCAAACCGATGTGATCGATTTGTATTACTTGCACCGTTGGGACAAAAAAGTACCCATTGAGGACAGCGTAGGTGCTCTCAGCGATTTGATTCGTCAAGGCAAAATCCAGAGCATTGGCTTGTCAGAAGTATCGGCCAACACGCTGCGCAAAGCCCATGAAGTGCATCCCATTGCAGCGGTACAAACAGAGTATTCCTTGTGGACACGCAACCCGGA
Source organism: Comamonadaceae bacterium (assembly GCA_947451995.1). Taxonomy (GTDB): domain Bacteria; phylum Pseudomonadota; class Gammaproteobacteria; order Burkholderiales; family Burkholderiaceae_C; genus Limnohabitans_A. The sequence goes on from CANGCI010000017.1 coordinate 7,290, forward strand.
AATTGCGGTTCTCAAAGCTTGCGAAGAGTTGGGTACAGCCTTTGTTGCCTTCAGTCCTGTGGCCAGGGGTTTCTTGTGTGGACCGCTTGACATTCAAGGCTTGGATGCCAAAGACATCCGCAAATCCATGCCCCGTTTCACCGCAGAAAATTACGCGGCCAATTTCAAGCTCTTTGCGCCTTATCTCGAATTGGCCAAGGAAGCCGACTGCTCGCCTGCACAATTGGCCTTGGCTTGGCTGCTGCACAAAGCGCCGCACATCATTCCGATTCCCGGCACCACCAGCGTTTCACATCTGCAAGATGATCTTGGCGCCTCAGGTGTTCAATTGAGTGCAGCGCTGATCGCCAAGTTGGATGCACTCATCAATCAGGCAACAGTTCACGGCAATCGTTACAACGCGCAAGCCAATTCAGAGGTCGACACTGAACAATTTGCGTGAGAAAAAGTAAAGCCCCAGAGAGCCCCTGAATCATTGACTTACTTCACAATGGACCCGAATCAAACAAGTTTGACGAAGGTTGCGTATGAAGCTTATGAGTCTGATGGTTCGTTGGGCATTGCCTGTTTGCACAGCAATGCTTGTGGCTGCGGTATCTGCCCAAGCTGCGCCTGCCAATTTAAGCCTGATTGTTTCGGCCTCGCCCGGCACAGGTCTGGACATTTTGGCCCGCACTTTAAGTCAACAGTTTGGCCTGAAGGGCACTTACACCACGGTCGTTGACAACAAAGCGGGCGCCAGTGGCAACATTGCGGCCGACTTGGTGGCGCGTGCCAAACCCGACGGCGCCACCTTGTTGGTGGTGGGAACCACCTTTGCGACCAACGCGGCTGTCAATCCCAATTTGCCATTTGACACGGTGAAAGACTTCGTGCCCGTTGCTTTGCTGGGAACGGGCACCTTGTGTTTGGTGGTGCCCAGCAGCAGCCCTGCCTCAAGCCTGCCTGAATTTTTACAAATGGCCAAGACCAGTGCCAAGGGGATTGACTATGCTTCCCCTGGCAATGGAACACCACAACACTTGGCCATGGAACTGCTGAAGTTTGAAGCCAACTTGAATTTATTTCATGTGCCTTTCAAAGGTACAGCGGGTGCTGTGAATGACGTGGCCGCAGGCCATGTGGCGGCCATGATTGCGCCAGTTCATACGGTGATGCCCTTGGTCAAGGCAGGCAAGCTGCGCATGCTGGCTGTTTTGAGTGCGGATCGCATTGCCCAATTGCCCCAAATTCCCACCTTCAAAGAGCACGGACTTCCCAAAGTGCAAGTTGACATCTGGTACGGTTTGATGGCGCCCAAGGGCACGCCCGCTCAGCTGATTCAGACGCTCAATCAAGAGGTGAATCAGGTTTTGAAAGCGCCAGAGATCATCGCCAACTTGGCCAAGCAAGGCATTGATGCCGGCGGCGGATCCCCTCAAGTGATGGGAGACGCATTGGCTGTCGAACTCAAGCGCTGGCCACCTGTGGTTAAAGCAGCCCAAATCAAAGCGGATTGAACTTCAAACAATTCAATCTCTTTCCCAATCATTTCACTGAAAGTTCAACATGCCAGATACATCCTCTCAACCCAAGAATTTGACCAAGGCCTGGAATGACTATGACGGCCCGCATTTGGATTTGCGTGAGTTGCTAGCGCGTGCCGAAAAGGCCGATGAGGTCTTGCACATCTCAGGCGCAGACTGGAATTTGGAAGTGGGGACGCTGGCTGAAATTGTCAACTCATCGCGCAAGGGTGAACCCAAAGCCATTTTGTTCGACAACATTCCAGGCTATCCACCTGGTTACCGTTTGTTGTCAGGCGCCACCAACTCTTCAGCGCGATTGGCTTTGACACTGGGCTTCCCAGTCCCCAACGGACCGATGGACGTGGTGCAGGCCTATCGAAACCGCATGCGTCAGCACGAACCGATTCCGCCACGCGTCGTCGAGACGGGTCCTATTTTGGAAAATGTGGACCGCGATGAAGACGTTGATATTTTCAAGTTCCCAATTCCTTTGTTGCATGAGTTAGATGGCGGCCGTTACATCGGCACCGATGATTTGGTGATCATGCGCGATCCCGAACTCGATTGGATCAACATCGGAACTTACCGTGCCATGGCGCACGACAAAAACAAAGTGGGCCTGTGGACATCGCCTGGAAAGCACGGCCGCCAAATTCGCGACAAATATTTTGCGCAAGGTAAACCATGCCCTGTGTTGATTTCATGTGGCCACGACCCCATGTTGTTCTTGGCGGGTGGCAATGAACTGCGCTTTGGTTTGTCTGAATTCGATTACTCAGGTGGTCACCGCGGTTTGCCATTTGATGTGGTGCTAAGCGAAGTGCACAAGCTCCCCATGCCAGCCCACAGCGAAATTGTGTTGGAAGGCGAGATGTACCCAGGTGAAACCTTGCCCGAAGGACCCTTTGGCGAATTCACAGGCTACTACGCAGGTGGCAAAAGCAATCAGCCTGTCGTGCGAATTCAAAGGGTTTATTACCGCAACAACCCCATCATGACCATGGCGACGCCTTTGAAACCGCCGTCTGATTTTTCATTCTCCAAATGCGTCATGAAAGCCGGCATGATTTGGGATGAAGTTGAACGTGCGGGTTTGTCGGGTGTCAAAGGCGTTTGGTGCCATGAGGCGGGTGCCGCCCGCATGCTGAACATCATTTCCATCAAACAAGCTTATGCGGGTCATTCAAAACAAGCCGCCATGATGGCAGCCAACTGTCAATCGGGTTCATATCTAGGCCGCTTTGTCGTGGTTGTCGACGATGATGTGGATCCCACAGACTTGTTTGATGTGATGTGGGCCATGTGCACGCGCTGTGATCCTGTGGAGGACATTGAATTCATTCGCAAAGCGTGGAGTGGCCCGCTCGATCCGCGCATTCCTCGTGGCACAAGCACCAATTCACGCGCAGTGATTGATGCATGCCGTCCCTTTGAAATGTTGAAAGACTTCCCGCCAGTTGCCTGTGCCAGTCCTGAACTGAAGCAACGCGTGGCAGAGAAGTTCAAGTCTTATTTAACTGGTCTTTAATCCTTAGAGGCAACGCCCCATGTATTCTTTAAACGTCAATGGCAAAGTCCAAAAAATCGATGCCGAACCTGAAATGCCATTGCTCTGGGTTGTCCGTGAAGTACTGGGGCTCACAGGCACCAAATTCGGTTGCGGTATTGCGCAATGTGGCGCCTGCACTGTGCATGTGGACGGCCAACCCGTTCGTTCTTGCTCAGTTCCTGGTTCTGCCTTGGCAGGCCGAAAAATCACCACCATTGAAGGCTTGTCTGCCAACAGCAGTCACCCTGTGCAAAAGGCTTGGGCCCAAGTGGATGTGCCGCAATGCGGCTATTGCCAATCGGGGCAAATCATGGCGGCTTCGTCATTGCTGAAACGCAAACCAAAACCCACCGACAAAGACATCGATGAGGTCATGACCAACATCTGTCGCTGCGGCACCTACCAACGCATCCGCGAGGCCATTCATGTGGCCGCCGGCACCCGCAAATTACCCAAAATGGATGCTGATGAAGTCAGTGCCTTGGTTCAGCAAATCAAAGTTTAAGGCGAGCACCATGAATTCAATTTCAAATTCAATGGCGCCATTGTCGCGCCGCCGTTTCATGCTGGGAACTTCCGCCATGGCGGGCGGTGGACTGGCCCTGAGTATGAATATTTTTGCAAACCAGGAGGCCATGGCGCAAGCCACTGACGCTTCACCTGAAGTCGGCATTTGGGTCTTGGTCAAACCCGACGACACCTGCGTCATTCGCATTGTTCGCTCCGAAATGGGGCAGGGCACACGAACTGGTTTGGCCCAGTTGGTTGCAGAAGAGCTTGAATGCGATTGGCGCAAAGTGACCACGGAGTCCCCCACGCCTGGTCAAAACTTGAAACGCAAGCGCGCATGGGGTGACATGAGCACTGGTGGCAGTCGCGGCATTCGCATGTCGCATGACTACGTGCGCCGAGGTGGTGCTGTGGCACGAACCATGTTGATGCAAGCCGCTGCCAATGAATGGTCTGTGGCTGTTTCAGAATTGACAGTTGCCAACAGCGTCATCACGCACGCTGCATCGGGTCGAAAAACCACTTACGGCAAAGTGGCGGCAGCGGCGGCCAAGTTGCCCGTGCCCGATGCCAAGTCGATGGTGTTGAAAGATCCTCGCACTTGGAAAATTGCAGGCAAGTCCATTCGTCGTTTGGACACCAGCGACAAACTCAATGGCAAAAAAATCTACGGCATTGACGTCAAGCTCGACGGCATGCTGTGCGTTGCCGTCATGGACTGTCCTGTTTTTGGTGGCAAGTTGGTCAGCTTTGATGACAGCAAAGTCAAAACTTTGCGCGGCGTTAAATCCGTGGTGCGCGTGGATGCCACCACGGTGGCAGTGGTGGCCGATACATGGTGGCGCGCCAAAAATGCGCTGGCCCAGTTGCCCATTGTGTGGGACGAAGGTCCGCATGCCAAAGTCAACAGCGCATCGATTGCCGCGCATTTGAAAGAGGGCCTGACAGCACCAGGCAACTATGCAGGCCGTAAAGAGGGCGATGCCATTGCGACTGTGGCCAATGCCGCTAAAAAAGTAGAGGCTACTTACAGCACGCCATTTTTAGCGCATGCACCGATGGAGCCCATGAACTGCACAGCGCGCGTCACAGCGGATCGCGCAGAAGTATGGGCGCCTACTCAAAATGCAGAAGCCTCTTTGGCCGTGTTGGCAGAGACATCGGGCTTGCCTCTGGAGAAGTGCGATGTTTACGTTACCGATTTGGGTGGCGCATTTGGTCGCAAGGGTGGTCAACAAGATTACGTGTCGCAAGCGGTCAACATTGCCAAACAATTTCCAGGCACGCCCATCAAAATGATTTGGAGCCGTGAGGAAGATCAAGCACATGACTTCTACCGTCCTTTGTCGCAGTGTCACATGACCGCTGGCTTGGATGACAAAGGCAATTTGGTGGGCCTGACCTTGCGTTCTTCGGGTCAATCCATCAACGCATGGGTCAATCCTTCCGCCATCAAAGATGGCAAAGACGAACGCCAATTGCAGGGCTTCTGGAAAGAGCCAGGCGAAGCGCAACTGGGTTACACCATTCCCAACTTGCTCACCGAATACGCCATTCGCAACACCCACGTCCCTGTGGGCCCCTGGCGCGGTGTGAACACCAATCAAAATGGTGTTTACATGGAGTGTTTCATTGAAGAAGTGGCCAAAGCGGCAGGCAAAGACTCACTGGCTTTCCGTCAATCCTTGATGAAAAATCATCCCAAGCATTTGCAGGTCCTGAATGCCGCTGCAGAAAAAGGTGATTGGGGCAAGCCTTTGCCAAAAGGGGTGTTCCGCGGCATTGCCCAGTTCATGGGCTATGGCGCTTACTCCGCTGCAGTGGCCGAGGTCACAGTCAGTCCTCGCGGTGAAGTCAAAGTTCTGCGCATGGTGCTCGCCACCAATGCGGGCCACTTTGTCAATCCGCACCAAGTGGCTGCTCAAGTTGAGGGCGGTGTGGCGATGGGCCTCAGTGCCACATTCTTTGGTGAATGCACGGTAGAAAATGGCCGTATTCAGCAAACCAATTTTGACACCTACCCCTTGCTGCGCATGGGCCAAATGCCCAAGGTCGAAACGGTCTTGGTGCCCACTTACGATTTCTGGGGTGGCGTGGGCGAGCCCACCATTTGCGTGGTGGCACCTGCTGTCATGAACGCCATTTTTGCAGCAACAGGCAAACCGGTTCGTGATTTGCCGCTGAAAAATGCGGGCCTCACATTTGTATAAGGCCTAGGTCGCTTCTTCCATTTGAAGCGAGCCTCATCACCGTCTCAAGGAAGGCCCATCGATGGGCAGTCCTTGAGCGCGGACTTTGAGAAACAGTTCCAGTTGACGCAGCGATTGACTGCCTGGCATTGGGACCTCAGCTTGCACGCCAGAGTAGCAAGCGCGAAGACGTCGATCGATCGAGCCCATGCTTTGCCAACTCATCTTGAAAATAGGAAAGCCTGTGGGGTGTGCCGGTGAGATCACATCGGCGCGCATCTGTTTGCCGATGTTCAGATCATGGCAATGCGTGCATGCCAAGTTCATCCGCCCTGCGCGCGTGGTGAATTGTTCGGCGCCTTTGTTCAGGGCATCTTGCCACGGCAGTTCATCGCCAGGCGCTGCTGACATGCGAAAGGACAAGCCCTGGCTGGCTTCATGCAACAACGCACTCAATGCCAACACATTTGGATTTTCTAGCCCTTTCAATGCTTGGCCACTGCGTTGCGTACAAATTAAGATTTGATCTTCTAAATTGATCAGTTGCTGTTGGGACCTTGACCACTTGGGGAATTGTGTGGCCACCCCTTTCATGCTTTGAGCTTCGCCATGGCATTCAAAACAAGAACCTGATTTGTGCGCGTTGCCCCACAGCTTGCGACCTTGCTCTAGCCACAGCTGTGCAGGGTTGCGCGTGGCATCGTTTTGCATCGCCAGCAGGTCTGAGCTTAAAAATGCATTGCCACTTCGCAGTGATGAATGAGGGGCGGTTTGCGCAGTCAGCGTCAAAGGTATGGCGCAGATCCAAGCGGCCAACCCTGCGAATTGAAAGGCAGTCCAGCGCATGCTTAAACCACCAAGCGTTGTGTGGTTTCGCCGGCTTGCCCTGCATCGTCCATCCACAGCACGCGCACCAAACCACCTCCTACAGGCACTTGCACAGGAAAGGCCAAGTACACAGGCGAGGTCATGGCCGTACCCAGATCGGCTTCTAAGATCAATTGCTCGTTGAGCAAAACCTTGACGGTGTGAATGATGTTGCGAGGAATTTTCTGACCCGAATCGTCCACCCTGAAACCAGAGTCCATAGGGTGCGCCGCCGACCATCGCGCTTCGACGGTGGCGCCAGCTTTGAGAGGACCTGCAAAGGCCAAGCGCGTTAAAACAGGACTGCTCATCAGGAATCGTCCAAACACGCTGTAGAGGTAATGACAGTGGGCGCGCTGTTGGCGCGCTCTGTGCCATTGCCAAATGTTGCGACAACCCAGACCGACTGACTGGCGGCCAATCGCAGTCGGGTGTTGAGTTGGTAACTCTGAGGCTCGCCATACAGTTTAAGTTGCAAGGCCACAGGGTTGGGGTTTTCGGGCAAGATGACACGCAAGGTTTTGAGGTAGGTGCCTTCAGGTGCGCGAATGCTGGCTTGCAAAGGGACCGCATTGCCTGTGTCGGCCAACCTTGGAAAGACCAGCTCAATGCCTTCAGACGACATGTCAGTCATCGACGTTGCATGGCCAGTCAAATGCGTCGCCATGAAACACGCACTGGCGGCCCACAGCATGCCCTTACGGCGTTGGGGATCGTTGGGGACGCAAAGGTCTGGATGTGTCATTGCCATGATTGCAAAGTATCAACCACCTGCGAAATTTGCGCATCAGACAAGATGGCACGGGGTGGGTTAGCTTTTGTCAGACCCTCTGTGGTGCCAAAGGGGGGCATCAGTGTTTGCGAGTTCATTTTGCGGGCGTCTTTCACCCATTGCGTCAATTCGGCACGGGTCCACTTGCGCGCAACGCCTTTGAGCGATGGCCCCAATGTACTGACAAGGCCATCGACACCTGGCATTTCATGGCAAGCCATGCAGTTTCCCTGTTGCCGTGAGATCATGATCTCAAAGCCTTTTGTTGTCTTTGGGTTCTCTTCAGCAAAGGAAGTGCTTTTCGCCGAGATCAGCAGGGCGCAAAGTAAAAGCTTTTTCATCAAGTGATTTTGACATGTCGCGCCGTTCATGTATTTCGAAAAATTAGGGTTAACCCGCACCTGAAGATATCGCTTAAAAACTTGGAAACATGCATAATATTTCCAGTCTGTGCGGTTGGTTAATTATTGAAGTGGATTTCAACTGCATGTTTCTCCTCTTTTTTCCATTGCCATAGGGCGCAACGCATATGACCACCGTTCTCCAAAGTTTTGTCGCCGGCCGTTGGATCGGTCAACAAGCAGCACAAGCACTGCACAGCGCCATCAATGGCAAAGAAGTGGCCTTTGCCCATGCCGAAAGTCTCGACTTTGCTGAGGCCCTGCAGTACGGTCGAACGACGGGTCTACAAGGCATGATGGCCATGGACTTCCAGCAACGTGCAGCAGCCTTGCGCGCATTGGCCAAGTACTTGGGCGAACGCAAAGAAGAACTCTATGCCATTTCGGCCCACACCGGTGCAACCCGCATCGACTCTTGGGTTGACATTGAAGGCGGTACTGGCACTTTGTTTGCCTATGCCGGCATGGCTGCCAGCGAATTGCCTAGTGGCAATTTGATTCACGAAGGCCCCGTTGCTTCATTGGGCAAGAAAAACACTTTTGCCGGCACCCACATCTTGGTGCCCCGTGGCGGCGTTGCTGTTCACATCAATGCTTTCAATTTCCCTGTGTGGGGTTTGTTGGAAAAATTCGCACCCACCTTTTTGGCAGGCATGCCCTGCATCGGCAAGCCTGCCACCGCCACCAGCTACCTCACAGAAGCCTTGGTTCGCATGATTGACCAATCAGGCATCTTGCCCAAGGGTGCTTTGCAGTTGGTCATTGGCAGCACGGGTGATTTGCTCGATCGCTTGGACGTGGCAGATGTGGTGACCTTCACCGGCTCTGCGGACACGGCGGCCAAGTTGCGCGTCAATGCCAACATCGTGCGCAACAGCATTCCTTTCAACGCAGAAGCGGACTCATTGAACTGCGCCATCTTGGCTGACGACGTGTCGCCTGATGACGAAGAATTCGATTTGTTCGTCAAAGAAGTGGTGCGCGAAATGACGGTCAAAGCGGGCCAAAAATGCACGGCCATTCGCCGTGCCATCGTGCCACGAAAACATTTGGATGCCGTGGCTGAAAAAATCAAAGCACGTTTGTCTAAGGTGGTGGTGGGCGATCCTTCTGTGGAAGGCGTGAAGATGGGCGCCTTGGCTTCCAAATCACAACAATCGGACGTCGCTGAGCGCGTGGCCATGCTGCGCCAAAGTGCAGAGCTGGTTTGTGGCGGCGACGCCCATTTCAGTTTGGTGGGCGAGGGTGTGGCTCAAGGCGCTTTCTTCCAGCCCACTTTGCTGTTGTGCCAAAAACCCATGAACACCGACAGCGTGCACGACATCGAAGCATTCGGTCCTGTCAGCACGCTCATGCCTTATGACAACATGGAAGAAGCCATGGCCTTGGCCAAGCGCGGCAAAGGCAGCTTGGTGGGTTCTTTGATCACCAAGACGCCTGCTGTTGCCGCGCAAGTGGTGCCGCGTCTGGCAGCCAATCATGGCCGTTTGCACGTGCTCGATCGCGAATCTGCTGGCGAATCAACAGGCCACGGTTCCCCCTTGCCATCTTTGAAACATGGCGGCCCTGGTCGCGCGGGTGGCGGCGAAGAGTTGGGCGGCATACGCGCTGTGACACACATGATGCAACGTGCCGCGATACAGGGTTCCCCCAGCATGTTGACGGCCATCACGCGCGAATATGCGCGGGGTGCCAAAGTCATTGAAACTGGGACGCATCCCTTCAAGCGTTATTTTGAAGAAGTGCAAATTGGCGAGTCTTTGTTGACGCCTTTCAAAGTGATCGGTGAAGCCGATGTCAAAGCATTTGGTGAGCTCACCGGTGACATGTTCTACATGCACTTTGACGATGAAGCCGCCAAAGCCTCTGCCTTTGGCAAACGCATTGCGCACGGCTACTTGGTTTTGTCTGATGCCGCTGGTTTGTTTGTGGTGGCCGAACCTGGCCCTGTGTTGGCCAACTATGGCCTGGACACCTTGCGATTTGTGAAGCCTGTGGGTTTGGGTGACAGCATTCAAGTGCGCTTGACTTGCAAGCGCAAAATTGACCGCAACAAAAAGGACGCCAATGGCCAAGGGCAGGGCGTCGTGGCTTGGGATGTTGAAGTGACCAACCAAGACAAAGAGTTGGTCGCCAGTTACGACATCCTCACCTTGGTTGCCAAAAAAGCGTAAAGGCAGCTTGACACAAAGGCCTTAAATTATGTGGGCCTAAAAAAAGATTGATTTGGCAAGTCAAGCCGATTCATTTCTAATTCGCCCATCGATGGGGAGTAGCTCGATTTCTTCGTGTTCAGTGAAGCCGCAAGGCGCACGAAGAAATCAACAAATCGTCAGTACGGAGTTTTAACTCCCGGTTTGTTGGGCACATAACTGATTCATTACAAGCAGAGCAAGACCTTCGATCTCTCGCGTTGATGCGGCCTTGTGCCAACTCAACTTGTTCAGATCGTATTAAAGGTTACTCATGGAATTATTTTCTGTCCCCTGGTGGTCAGCTCTGCTCGCCATCGTTCTCATTGACTTGGTTCTTGCTGGCGACAACGCCATCGTCATCGCGCTTGCCGCGCGCAATCTTCCCCCTGAGCATCAAAACAAGGCCATCATTTGGGGCACCGTCGGCGCCATTGCCGTACGCTCTGCCATGACCGTTGGCGTTGTTTGGTTGCTCAAGATACCTGGCCTGATGTTGGTGGGTGGCTTGGGTCTGTTGTGGGTGGCTTACAAACTCATCTCCGACACATCTGAAGACGAACACCAAGGCGTGGGCGCCACCACCTTCTGGGGCGCCATGAAAACCATCATCGTGGCAGATGCCCTGATGGGTGTTGACAATGTCTTGGGTGTTGCTGGTGCAGCCAATGGTTCCTTTGACCTGGTTGTCATTGGTTTGCTCATCAGCATTCCCATTGTGGTCTTGGGCAGCAAAGTGGTTTTGCGCTTGGTCGAAAAATGGCCCGTGATCATTCAATTGGGCGCCGCTGTGTTGGCCTTTACTGCCGCCCAAATGATCATCAATGAAAAACTGCTTGACCCCATCTTTGATGGCGGTGAAGCCCTCCATACGGCTGCACGCATTGCGACGTATGCCGTCTCCATTCTGGGTGTTTTGGGTTTGGGTTGGTGGGCTACCCAGCGTCATTCGGAGCGCAATGCTGAGACGCCATCGGTTTGATCGTCAACATTTTCAAAGCGATCATTGAAAAAGCCTTCCAGTTTGAATCTGGAAGGCTTTTTTTTTCGTAGATCGCAGCCCAGCTGCATTCAAATTACATCGTGTCGATGAAGCTGCGCAGTTTGTCGCTGCGGCTAGGATGCTTTAACTTGCGAAGTGCCTTGGCTTCAATCTGACGAATACGCTCGCGCGTAACATCAAACTGCTTGCCCACTTCTTCCAAGGTGTGGTCGGTGGACATTTCAATACCAAAGCGCATGCGCAGCACCTTGGCTTCGCGCGGTGTGAGGCTGTCCAAGATGTCTTTGACCACATCGCGCAAGCCCGCTTGCATGGCTGCATCGATGGGCGCAGTGTTGGCGCTGTCCTCGATGAAATCGCCCAAGTGGCTGTCGTCGTCGTCACCGATTGGCGTTTCCATGGAGATTGGCTCTTTGGCAATCTTCATGATCTTTCGAATCTTGTCTTCCGGAATTTCCATTTTCTCGGCCAAGATGCTGGCATCGGGCTCGAAGCCAAATTCCTGCAAGTGCTGGCGAGAGATGCGGTTCATTTTGTTGATCGTCTCGATCATGTGAACTGGAATACGGATGGTGCGAGCCTGGTCCGCAATGGAGCGGGTGATGGCCTGACGAATCCACCAAGTGGCGTATGTGGAGAACTTGTAACCACGACGGTATTCGAACTTGTCCACGGCCTTCATCAAGCCGATGTTGCCCTCTTGAATCAAATCGAGGAACTGCAAACCGCGGTTGGTGTATTTTTTAGCAATCGAAATGACCAAACGCAAGTTGGCTTCGATCATTTCTTTCTTGGCGTGACGTGAGGCGCGTTCACCCGCATTCATGCGCTTGTTGATGTCCTTGAGTTCGTCCAAAGGCACCACCACACGAGTTTGCAAGTCCGTCAGTTTTTGCTGAAGGTCTTGAACGGGCGGAATGTTGCGGCCCATCACAGCACTCCAAGGCTTGCCTGCGGCAGCTTGTTTTTCGATCCATTTCAAATCGAGCAAGTGAGAGGCAATGCGTTGGTTGTTTTTGTCGCGGCCGCTGAAATCAGCAATGAACTGGTCCTGTGGGTAGCCACATTTGTCCACGATGATGCGGCGCAATTCGCGTTCTTTTTTGCGAACGTCATCCACATGGCCGCGCACCATGTCACACAGCTTTTCGATGGTCTTCGCGGTAAAGCGAATGGTCATCAACTCTTCAGACAATTCTTTTTGTGCCTTCTGATAAGCAGGTGTACCCCAGCCTTCTTTGGCAGAAATCTTGTGAACTTTTTCGAAGAGTTCAGTGATGCGGTCGAAGCGTTCCAGCGCTTGGTTCTTCAGCTCTTCCAATTTCTTGGTGAGCGCTTTGGAGCCGCCTTTGCCGTCGTCGTCGTCTGACTCGTCAAACTCATCAAAGTCTTCTTCGGCCACATAGTCATCGGCTTCGTTGATGTTGGAGAAGCCGTCCACCACGGTGGAGATCACAACTTTGCCTTCGCGGATTTCACCCGCAAGTCGCAAAATTTCAGCGATGGTGGCAGGTGAGGCGCTGATGGCCGTCATCATGTCCATCAAGCCGCCTTCAATGCGCTTGGCAATTTCAATTTCACCTTCGCGCGTCAGCAACTCAACCGTGCCCATTTCGCGCATGTACATGCGAACGGGGTCGGTGGTGCGACCAAACTCACTGTCCACTGTCGACAAAGCGGCTTCAGCTGCTTCTTCGGCTTCTTCTTCGGTGGAACCCGTGGGTGCGTTGTCGGTGATGATCAGCGTTTCGGCATCGGGTGTTTGCTCATAAACGGCCACACCCAAATCATTCAAGGTGGCGATCACCACTTCCAATGTTTCTGCGTCAACCAACTTGTCGGGCAAGTGGTCAGAAATCTCGCCGTGTGTGAGGTAACCGCGTGTCTTGCCCAGCTTGATCAAGGCTTTCAAGCGTTGACGGCGCTTGGCCATGTCTTCTTCAGACAACACGGTTTCATCCAAGCCGAATTCTTTCATCAAGGCACGCTCTTTGGCCTTGCTGATTTTCATGCGCAGTGGTTTGACTTTCTCTGTTGACTCTGCAACGGGTTCACCCGCCAGGTCATCTTCGATGTCACTCAAATCTTCGTCGACAGGTGCTGATGCGCCTGCTTTAGGTTTACGGCCGCGCTTAGCGCCAGTCGGTTTCAGATCGGCCGCGGGTGGTGTTGTTTTTGCAGGCTGGCTTGCTGAAGCTTTAGAAGGTTTGGTTTCTGCAACTTTGACGGATGTCTTGGCGCTCGCTTTGGCACTGACTTTTTGGGGTTCGGGTTGAGCAACTTTGTTGCTTGCTTTTGCAACCGCCTTGACGGGAGCTTCTTTTTTGGAAACGGGCACTGCGCTGACTTTCTTGGCCGGTGCGGCAGCTTTGGCAGCGGGCTTGGCAACAGGCTTGGGCACTGCTTTGACAGGCGTTTTCACGACAGGCTTGGCGATGACTTTGGGTGTTGGTTTGGCG
>CANGCI010000018.1 GCA_947451995.1 Comamonadaceae bacterium
CAATTGCATCGCCGAAGGCACCAGCAAGGTCACTGAAACCATTTTTGAAAACCGCTTCATGCACGTCAATGAGTTGGTGCGTTTGGGTGCCAACATTCAAATTGATGGCAAGGTGTCTGTGGTTCAAGGTGTGCCGAAATTGTCGGGTGCCACTGTCATGGCCACCGATCTGCGTGCCTCTGCCAGCTTGGTCATTGCAGGCTTGGTCGCCGAAGGTGAAACCATTGTCGACCGCATCTATCACCTTGACCGCGGCTACGACCGCATGGAAGCCAAATTGCGCAATGTCGGTGCGCAGATTGAGCGTTCGAAATGAACGCGCAACAGAACAGGAATTGACATGATCACCTTGGCCTTGTCCAAAGGACGCATTTTTGATGAAACACTGCCACTGCTCAAAGCGGCCGGCATTGAAGTTTTGGAAGATCCAGAAACCTCGCGCAAACTGATTTTGCCCACCAACCAAGCGGGTGTGCGCGTGGTCTTGGTGCGTGCCACCGACGTGCCGACTTATGTGGAATATGGTGGCGCAGATTTGGGCGTCACTGGCAAAGACACGCTGATTGAACATGGCGGCCAAGGTTTGTACCAGCCCCTCGATTTGCAAATTGCCAAATGCCGCATGAGCGTGGCCGTTCGCGCCGACTTCGACTACGCTACAGCCGTGCGTTCAGGTTCACGTTTGAAAGTGGCCACCAAGTACACCAACATTGCACGCGAATTTTTTGCGCAAAAAGGTGTGCACGTTGACTTGATCAAACTCTATGGCAGCATGGAGTTGGCACCCCTGACAGGTTTGGCCGATGCCATCGTCGATTTGGTGTCGACTGGCAGCACCCTCAAAGCCAACCACCTGATTGAAGTGGAACGCATCATGGACATCAGCTCACGTCTGGTGGTGAACCAAGCGTCACTCAAGCTCAAACAAGAACCCATTCGCGCCATCATTGAAGCCTTTGCAGGCGCAGTGGCGGCGGGACAAGCTGCCAAAGCAGCCTGAACATTTCAACACTGAAGAGAAAAACGATGACTGCGCTTGTTGCCAAAGCTCTGCGTTTAAGCACCACCGATGCCGATTTTGAAGCGACGTTTCAAAAGCGCTTGCATTGGTCCGCAGATGCCGATGCAGCCATTGAATCGCGCGTGGCCGAAATTTTGGCCGACGTGCAACAACGCGGTGACGCGGCCGTGCTTGAGTACACCCAGCGTTTCGATGGCCTCAATGCCAAAGACATGCAGGCCTTGATGCTGACGCAGGCTGAACTCAAAGCTGCATTTGACGGCCTGCCCGCAGCCCAAAAAGACGCTTTACAAGCTGCGGCCCGGCGTGTTCGCAGTTACCACGAAGCGCAAAAGAAAGCTTCGGGCGAAAGCTGGTCTTACACAGACGAAGACGGCACCTTGCTGGGTCAAAAAGTCACGCCCCTCGATCGCGTGGGCATTTATGTGCCTGGCGGCAAAGCGGCTTACCCATCGTCGGTCTTGATGAACGCCATTCCTGCACATGTGGCTGGCGTTGAAGAAATCATCATGGTGGTGCCAACGCCCCAAGGTGTGAAGAATCCCTTGGTCTTGGCTGCCGCTTATGTGGCGGGCGTCTCGCGTGCCTTCACCATCGGTGGCGCGCAAGCCGTTGCAGCGCTTGCATTTGGCACGGCCACGGTGCCCAAGGTCGACAAAATCACAGGACCTGGCAACGCCTATGTGGCCAGCGCCAAGAAGCGCGTGTTTGGCACGGTGGGCATCGACATGATTGCAGGCCCCAGCGAAATTTTGGTCTTGGCCGATGGCAGCACACCGCCCGAGTGGGTGGCCATGGACTTGTTCTCGCAAGCTGAGCACGACGAGTTGGCGCAAAGCATTTTGCTGTGCCCTGATGCAGCCTACATCGACAAGGTGCAAACCGCCATCGATCAGTTGCTGCCCACCTTGCCGCGCGCCGAGATCATTGCCAAATCGATGAACGACCGCGGTGCGCTCATTCAAACGCGCAGCATGGAAGAGGCCTGCCACATCAGCAACCGCATCGCCCCCGAACACTTGGAAGTGTCCAGTCGCAATCCGCACGCGTGGGAGCCTTTGCTCAAACATGCGGGCGCTATTTTCTTGGGTGCATTCACCAGCGAGTCGCTGGGCGATTACTGCGCAGGCCCCAACCACGTGCTGCCCACCAGCGGCACCGCAAGATTTTCATCGCCCTTGGGTGTGTACGATTTTCAAAAGCGCTCTAGCCTCATTGAGGTGAGCGAAAAAGGCGCGCAAAGTTTGGGCCTGATCGCTGCCGAGCTGGCTTACGGCGAAGGCTTGCAAGCCCACGCCCGCGCTGCCGAGTTGCGCTTGAACCCCGTGCCAACGCAAAGAGAAACACCATGAGTGCCATTCAAAACCCCGCTGCTTGGTTGAAGCACATTCGTCAAGACGTGCAGTCCATGCACGCCTATGCCATTCAAGATTCAACCGGCATGGTGAAGCTTGACGCCATGGAAAATCCATTCAGCTTGTCGCCCGCATTGCAAAAGCAATTGGGCGAGCGGCTGGGTGCCTTGGCCCTTAATCGTTATCCGGGTGACCGCATCAATGTCTTGCGCGCCGAGTTGGCCAAGTATGCGCAAATGCCAGAAGGCTTTGACATCATGTTGGGCAATGGCTCCGATGAGCTCATCACACTCCTGTCAGTGGCCTGTGATGTGCCGGGTGCCAGCTTTTTAGCCCCATTGCCGGGCTTTGTGATGTACGCCATGAGCGCGCAATTGCAAGGGGTGACCTTTCACGGCGTGCCCCTCACAGCCAACTTTGAGTTGGACGAGGCCGCCATGCTGAGCGCCATTGCCACGCACAAGCCGGCGGTGGTCTATTTGGCTTACCCCAACAATCCCACGGGCACCTTGTGGGATGCTGATGTCATTGAACGCATCGTGGTGGCCCAAGGCGCGCAAGGCGGCTTGGTGGTGATGGACGAGGCCTACCAGCCCTTTGCCAGCCAAACCTACATGGACCGCGTTGCGAAGCATGGCCACGTGCTGCTGATGCGCACTTTGTCTAAATTTGGTTTGGCCGGCGTGCGCCTGGGTTACATGGTGGGCCCCAAGGCTTTGATTGCCGAAATCGACAAAGTGCGTCCGCCTTACAACATCAGCGTTTTGAACTGCGAATGTGCGCTGTTTGCGCTGGAACATGCCGATGTGTTTGCCGAACAAGCGGTGCAAATTCGCCAAGAACGTGAAAAACTCAGCCAGTCTTTAGCGCAATTGCCAGGCGTTCAAGTCTTCCCAAGCCAGGCCAATATGCTGCTGGTTCGTATGCCAGACGCCACAAAGTGCTTCGAAGGTATGAAAACGCAAGGCATTTTGGTGAAGAACGTTTCTAAAATGCACCCATTGCTTGGCAACTGCTTGCGTCTCACTGTCGGAACCCCCGAAGAAAACGTGCGCATGTTGGCAGCACTCAAGGAATCTTTATGAGCTCACCCCGCGTTGCAGAAGTCACGCGCAAAACTGCAGAAACCCAAATTCGCGTCAAAGTGAATTTGGACGGCACTGGTCAAGCCAGTCTGTCCACAGGCATTGGTTTCTTTGACCACATGCTCGATCAAATTGCCCGCCATGGCCTCATCGATTTAGAAATCGATGCCAAGGGCGATTTGCACATCGACGGCCACCACACCGTGGAAGATGTGGGCATCACTTTGGGCCAAGCCGTTGCCAAAGCGGTGGGCGACAAAAAAGGTTTGCGCCGATACGGCCATGCCTATGTGCCCCTCGACGAAGCTTTGTCGCGCGTCGTTATCGATTTTTCAGGCCGTCCTGGCTTGGTCAACCATGTGCCGTTCACCAGCGGCATGGTGGGCGGCTTTGACACGCAGCTCATGCACGAATTTTTCCAAGGTTTTGTGAACCACGCCTTGGTCACCTTGCACATCGACAATTTGCGCGGTGACAACGCGCACCACCAAGCCGAAACCGTGTTCAAGGCTTTTGCACGTGCTTTGCGTGCAGCGCTAGAAATCGATCCCCGTTCGGTGGGCGTCATTCCTTCCACCAAAGGCTCGCTCTAAGCATGACTGTCAACTCAGTGGCGGTGGTCGATTACGGCATGGGCAATTTGCGCTCCGTGGCGCAGGCGGTCATTCACGCCGCCCAAGACACCGGCGTGGCGGTCAAAATCACCTCCAACCCGCAAGATGTCCGTGATGCCTCGCGGGTGGTCTTGCCTGGCCAAGGTGCCATGCCCGATTGCATGCGCGAACTGCGCGAGTCGGGCCTGATGGAGGCTGTGCTGGAAGCCGCTGACAAAAAGCCCTTGTTTGGCGTGTGCGTGGGCATGCAAATGTTGCTCGACCACAGTGATGAAGGCAACACGCCGGGTTTGGGCCTGATTCACGGCAATGTGATCAAATTTGACTTGGCTGGCAAAGTCCAAGCCGATGGCAGCCGCTTCAAGGTTCCCCAAATGGGCTGGAATCAAGTCAATTTCAGTCAGCACCAAGGGGCGCAACACCCGGTCTGGGGCAATATTCCCAGCGGCAGTTATTTCTACTTTGTGCACAGTTTTTACGCCAAGCCGCTCAATAACACCCAAGTGGCTGGGGAAACTGACTACGGCGGCGCCTTCGCTTGTGCCATTGCACGCGATAATTTGTTTGCCACGCAGTTTCACCCCGAGAAAAGTGCCGACCAAGGTTTGGCGCTGTACCGAAACTTCTTGCACTGGCAACCCTGAATTTTTTTAACTTTCTTTCGTTCCACTCTAGCGCTAGCAATTCGCCATGATTCTGATACCTGCGATTGACCTCAAAGACGGCCACTGCGTTCGCCTCAAACAAGGCGACATGGACCAAGCCACCACGTTTGGCGAAGACCCTGCGGCCATGGCCAAGTCTTGGCTAGAAAAAGGCGCACGCCGTTTGCATCTGGTCGATTTGAATGGCGCTTTTGCGGGCAAGCCCCAAAACTTTGCCGCCATCAAGTCCATCTTGAAAGAAGTGGGCGATGACATTCCCGTTCAATTGGGTGGTGGCATTCGCGATTTGGACACCATTGAGAAATACATCGACGGTGGTTTGCGTTACGTCATCATTGGCACAGCGGCGGTCAAAAACCCAGGCTTCTTGCGCGATGCGTGCAGCGCTTTTGGTGGCCACATCATCGTGGGTCTCGATGCCAAGGACGGCAAAGTGGCTACCGATGGTTGGAGCAAGCTCACCGGTCATGAAGTGGTCGATCTGGCCAAAAAGTTTGAAGACTGGGGCGTTGAGTCCATCATCTACACCGACATTGGCCGCGATGGCATGCTGAGCGGCATCAACATCGACGCCACCGTCAAACTGGCCCAAGCCCTCACCATTCCTGTCATCGCATCTGGCGGTTTGTCCAACATGGCTGACATTGAACAGCTTTGCGCGGTAGAGGGTGAAGGCGTTGAAGGCGTCATCTGTGGCCGCGCTGTTTATTCTGGCGACCTTGATTTCCAAGCAGCCCAGGCCAGGGCCGATGAACTTAACGGCTGATAACTTCCAAGGCCACGTCGGTTGGCGCTGGTCCTTGCCCAACGGTGACAGCGTGTTTGTGGCGCAGCAAGGCGCGCAAGTTTTGTCTTGGCATGCTGCAGGCGCAGAACGCTTGTACCTCAGCCCCACGTCCGCATGCGATGGCATCACAGCCATTCGTGGCGGTGTGCCTGTGTGCTTTCCGCAATTCAATCAGCGCGGCAATTTGCCCAAGCACGGCTTTGTGCGCAACATGTCTTGGGGTTTGTGTGAAGCCAGTTTGCAAGCCGCAACGCCAACATCAACCCATGCGTTTGAATTGCAGGCCAATGAGGCAACCCGCAGCATGTGGCCCGTCAATTTTCGCGCCGTGCTCACAGTCGATTTACAGGCGCACCAATTGAAAATTTCATTGCGTGTCGACAATCTAGGGGACTCAGCACTGACTTTCACTGGGGCTTTGCACACCTACCTTGCAGTGAGCAACATTGCCCAAGTCAGTTTGCACGGACAAGCTCAGCAGCCCGAGTGGGATGCCGTGAAAGACACACGCCAAGCCTGTAGCGGCAACTTGCGCTTTGAAGCTGAATTTGACCGGGTCTATGATGTCGAAACCAAGGTTGCAGAAGCGACTGCGCACAGCGCGCCGACATGGGTGCTGCAAGACGGCGCTCAGTCCTTGAAGATTTCGCAAAGTGCCACGTGGGGCCAAAGCGTGGTCTGGAATCCGGGTGCCGAAAAAGCGCGTCAACTCCAAGACATACCCGATTCAGGCTACCAACACATGTTGTGCGTTGAAGCGGCCCGCGTCAACACACCCATCGACGTGCCGGCTTTCCAATCGTGGGAAGCTTGGCAACAATTCAACCTCTAAGACACCATGCTAGCCAAACGCATCATCCCTTGCCTTGACGTCACCGGTGGCCGCGTGGTCAAGGGCGTCAATTTCGTAGAACTGCGCGATGCCGGCGATCCTGTCGAAATTGCAGCGCGCTACAACGAACAAGGCGCCGACGAACTCACCTTTTTGGACATCACGGCCACCAGCGATGGCCGCGACCTGATCCTTCACATCATTGAGGCTGTGGCCTCTCAGGTCTTCATTCCCCTGACGGTGGGCGGTGGTGTGCGCACCGTTGACGATGTGCGCCGTTTGCTGAATGCAGGCGCCGACAAAACCAGCTTCAACTCGGCGGCCATTGCCAATCCTCAAGTCATTCGCGATGCCTCCCAAAAGTACGGCGCGCAGTGCATTGTGGTGGCCATTGATGCCAAGCGCCGTCAAGGCGAAGACCTCCAATTGCGCGGCGAAGGCTGGGATGTCTACAGCCACGGCGGCCGTCAAAACACGGGCTTGGATGCTGTCAAATGGGCCACCCAAATGGCCGAGTATGGCGCTGGCGAGATTTTGCTCACCAGCATGGACCGCGATGGCACCAAGTCGGGTTTTGATTTGGCCCTCACCAAAGCGGTGAGTGACGCCATCCAAGTGCCTGTCATCGCCTCAGGCGGGGTGGGCAATCTGGACCATTTGGCCGACGGCGTGCAGCAGGGTGGTGCCGATGCCGTTTTGGCGGCCAGCATTTTTCACTATGGCGAATACACCGTCCAAGAAGCCAAACAGCGCATGCGCGAGCGGGGAATTCCCGTTCGTTTGTAATCCCTTCATCTTCAAGTGGTAGATTCAACCCATGACATGGCTTGATCAAATCAAATGGGACGCGCAGGGCCTGGTGCCCGTCATCGCGCAAGAGGCCAGCACCGGTGATGTGCTGATGTTTGCCTGGATGAACCGCGAGGCCCTGGCCAAAACGGCCGAGCTCAAGCGCGCGGTGTATTTCAGCCGTTCGCGCAACAAGCTCTGGTTCAAAGGTGAAGAGTCGGGTCATGTGCAAACCGTGCACGACATGCGCCTCGATTGCGACAACGATGTGGTCTTGCTCAAAGTCACGCAACTGGGCCACGAACCCGGCATTGCCTGCCACACCGGCCGTCACAGCTGCTTTTACCAGCAGTACCAAGAAGGCGCGTGGCGCGCCACCGAACCGGTCTTGAAAGACCCCGAATCCATTTACAAGTGAGCACTCGTTGCCAAAATCATGAGTTCAACCGATGCTTTGGCCCGCTTAGCGGCCGTCATTGAAAGTCGCAAACCTGCTAACGGTGGCGATCCCGAAAAAAGTTATGTGGCCCGTTTGCTGCACAAGGGCCCCGATGCCTTTTTGAAGAAAATTGGCGAAGAGGCGACCGAAACGGTCATGGCCGCCAAAGACATGGACCACGGTGGCGAAGCGCACAAATTGGTGGGCGAGGTGGCCGATTTGTGGTTCCACAGCATGATTGCCTTGGCACACTATGGTTTGTCGCCTGCCGATGTGGTGGCCGAACTCAGCCGCCGCGAAGGCCTGAGTGGCTTGGAAGAAAAAGCCCTCCGCAAAGCGGAACAACGCGAAAAAACAGGTGAATGATGCACGACCCCCATTGCCTCTTCTGCAAAATCATTGAGGGAAAAATCCCCTCCAAGAAGGTCTACGAAGATGAACACGTGTTTGCCTTCCATGACATCGCGCCCTGGGCGCCGGTCCACTTTCTGATGGTGCCCAAGCTGCACATCCCTTCGATGGCCCAAATTACCCCTGAACATTCAGCCTTAATGGGGCACATGATGGCTTTGGCGCCTAAACTGGCACTCGAACAAGGCTGTCGCCCTTACCCCGATGGGGGCTACAGAATTGTGACCAACACCGGATCTGAGGGTGGGCAGGAAGTTCACCATTTGCATTTCCATGTCATGGGCGGCCCTCGTCCTTGGCTTCGCGGTTAAACGCTTAGAATCGCATTCAATTGTTAGGAGATATCCATGGGTTCATTCTCAATTTGGCATTGGCTGATCGTTTTGCTCATCGTGGTCATGGTTTTTGGCACTAAAAAGCTGAAAAACATCGGTTCAGACTTGGGCGGTGCGGTAAAAGGCTTTAAAGACGGCATGAAAGATGCCAACGGCAATTCCACCACTGAAGAAAAGCCTGCGGGCCAAGTGGCTGCCGCGGCTGCGGTGGAAAAAACCACCATCGACGTAGAAGCCAAAACAAAGTCCTGATTTGATCGATCTTGGCATTTCCAAAATAGCCCTTATCGGGGTCGTGGCGCTGGTCGTCATTGGCCCTGAGAAGTTGCCGCGCGTGGCGCGCACCTTGGGCAATCTGATGGGCAAGGCCCAGCGTTACATCGCCGATGTCAAGGCTGAGGTCAATCGCACCATGGATTTGGAAGAGCTCAAGAAAATGAAAGACACCGTGGAGGGGGCCGCACGCGATGTCGAAGGCTCTGTTCAGTCCACGGCCATCGATTTTGAAAAGCAGTGGAATGAAACCACGGCCGGACTCGCAACCGAGTCCAATCACACCCCTTGGGAACCTCCGCCACCGGTTTACAAACACCCAGGCAAAAAGTTTCGCTTGAAGCAAGCGGCTGTGCCTCAGTGGTACAAATCACGCGCGGGTGTCCGCACCAAAACACTGTCGGGCGCTGCACGCGTCGCGCGATACCGACCTACCCAACTGAGTTAATTTCCCGTGTCCGATCCTTCCCAAAAGCCCGAAGACGAATTGGCTGGCACCGAGCAGCCCTTCGTGTCCCATTTGATGGAGTTGCGCGATCGTTTGGTGCGCGCCTTGGTGGCGGTGGGTGTGGCAGCGGCCATTTTGGCCCTCTTTCCCGGACCTGCAGAGCTTTACGATTTGTTGGCGGCGCCTTTGGTGGCCAACTTGCCAGCGGGCACAACGCTCATTGCCACGTCGGTCATCTCGCCTTTCATGGTGCCCCTCAAAATTTTGTTGATGGCCGCATTTTTGCTGGCGCTGCCTGTGGTGCTTTACCAAATGTGGGCCTTCATTGCGCCTGGACTGTATGCCCACGAAAAACGCTTGGTCATGCCCTTGGTCATTTCCAGCACGCTCTTGTTTTTCATTGGCGTGGCTTTTTGTTATTTCTTCGTCTTTGGGCAAGTCTTTAAATTCATTCAAAGCTTCGCTCCCAAAAGCATCACGGCTGCACCTGACATTGAAGCCTACCTGGGCTTTGTGCTCAACATGTTCTTGGCGTTTGGCTTGGCCTTTGAAGTGCCAATTGCTGTGGTTGTTTTAGCCCGATTGGGCATCGTGAGCATTGAAAAGTTGAAAGATTTTCGCGGTTACTTCGTGGTCTTGGCATTCGTCATTGCGGCCATCGTCACGCCACCTGATGTGGTGTCTCAATTGGCCTTGGCCATTCCTATGTGCGTGTTGTACGAAATGGGCATTTGGGCGGCGCAGTTGTTCATCAAACACACGCAAGCGCCCAAAGAAGACGAAGCGTCTGCCTCGTCTTGAAAGCGCTTTAACGTCGCACTGGCCGTGTGCCAGGTGTCACGCGCACTTCCATCGATTGGCCATGGCGTTGCAACAAAATCACAGCCGTTTCGCCGGGCTTTAAAGCCGCCACGCGCGAGAGCATGTCGGGCACATCGCCCACGCCCTGGCCGGCCACTTTCAGAATCAAATCGCCCGGTTGAAGGCCCGCTTTGGCTGCCGGGCTGTTTTGCAGCACGCCATTGATCAACACCCCTTTGGGTAATTCACCCGTGCTTTTGTCTTTGGCAATGCCAAAACTCTCGGCCAATTCAGCATTCAAGGGGCGCGGTTCAACGCCAATCCAGCCTCGCGTCACTTGACCGTCTTTGATCAACGAATCCATGATTTGGCTGGCGGTTGAAACCGGTACCGCAAACCCAATGCCCATGTTGCCACCCGAACGTGAATAAATGGCCGTGTTGATGCCCATCAGCGCACCATTCGCATCGACCAACGCACCGCCCGAGTTACCAGGGTTGATGGCGGCGTCGGTTTGGATGAAGTTTTCAAAGGTGTTGATGCCCAGTTGTTTGCGTCCTAGTGCACTCACGATGCCTGAGGTGACGGTTTGTCCCACTCCAAAAGGATTGCCAATGGCCAACACCGCATCGCCCACTTGCAAGCTGTCGACTTGCCCCAACACAATCACGGGCAATTGGCCCAATTCAATTTTGAGCAGGGCCAAGTCTGTTTCGGGGTCGGTGCCAATCACTTTGGCCATGGCCCGTCGCCCGTCGTTGAGGTTGACCTCAATGGCCTCAGCGCCTTCAATCACATGGTGGTTGGTGAGGATGTAGCCCTCGGGGCTGACAATGACACCGCTTCCCATGCCACCGCTGGGCGCCTCGTCTTCGGGCTCCTCAAAAAATCGAAACCAGGGGTCGGCTCTGCGAGATTTGCCCCGAGACTTTTGTTGCACATTGATGCTGACCACTGCTGGTGCTGCTTTTTGGGCAGCTTGTCGAAAGCTGCCGCCAGGCGCAACACCCGGTTGGCCATCGTCCTTGGCTTGCATGAAAGACACTGTGCTGGGCGTGTTGGCGCGCTTCAGCCACGTCGGTTGAAGGGTTGCCACCACAAACCAAGCGGCCACCAGAACAGTCACGGTTTGGGAAAATAAAAGCCAATATCTTTTCATGATTTGCATTGTGTCGTAAGCCTTGAATCTTTGCCAAGGCCATCAGATGGGCCACAATAGACTCTCCCTTTAAATGAGACCCTCATGACAGATTTCAAGACGCTGCTTCAAGCGTTTGACCAACTGCTGCAACCAGAACGCTTCAAAGACTACGGACCCAACGGTTTGCAAGTTGAAGGCAAGCCCTTGGTTGGCAAATTGGTCTCGGGTGTCACAGCCAGTCGCGAGTTGATTGACGCGGCCATCGAAGCCAAAGCCGATGCCATCTTTGTGCACCATGGCTTGTTTTGGCGTGGCCAAGATGGCCGAGTGGTGGGCTGGATGAAAGAGCGCTTGCAAAGATTGCTGGCGCACAACATCAACTTGTACGCTTACCACTTGCCCCTCGATGCGCACCCCGAGTTGGGCAACAACGCGCAGTTGGGCAAAGTCCTCGGCCTGCAAGCCCAAGCTTGGTGTGGCGATCAAAATTTGGTGAGTGTGGGTCATTCGCTCAACCCGCAGGGGTTTCAAAATGCAGAGGCGCTTGCGTCGCATGTGCAGTCTGTCCTGGGTCGTCACATCACCTGTGTGGCCCCTACGGCCAAGCCCATTCAACGCATTGCCTGGTGCAGTGGTGGTGCGCAGTCTTATTTCGAGGCGGCCATTGCGGAAGGTGT
Source organism: Comamonadaceae bacterium (assembly GCA_947451995.1). Lineage (GTDB taxonomy): Bacteria > Pseudomonadota > Gammaproteobacteria > Burkholderiales > Burkholderiaceae_C > Limnohabitans_A. The sequence continues at coordinate 11,674 of CANGCI010000018.1, forward strand.
GGATGCCTTCATCACGGGCGAAATTTCCGAACCGCAGGCACACATTGCCAAAGAAACTGGGGTGGCCTTTTTGGCTTGCGGCCACCATGCCACCGAGCGCTATGGCGCACCCGCGGTGGCGGCGCATGTGGCTGCCGAGTTGGGGCTCTCGCATCAATTCATTGACATTCACAATCCCGCCTAAACACCATGACGCAGTCGCAAGCCATTGCCATCACGCCTGGAGACCCTTGTGGCATTGGTCCCGAAATCATTGCCAAGGCCTTTTTGCAGGATGCCAAAGCCCCAAGCGCTTCTGCGGTCACGCGCCATTGTTTTGTGGCGGGCGACCTGCACTTGATGCAAAAGGCCGCCAGCTTGGTTGACCCCTCTGGCCAATTGCGTGTCAGCCTCATTCATCGCCCAGAAGAGGCGTGCCATGCTTCAAGCGGCGTGCTGCCTGTTTTGCAGGTGGCCCAAGTGTCAGCCGCATTGCCTTGGGGACAAATCCACGCAGAAGCAGGACGGTTTGCTGGCGAGTGTGTGCAGTGGGCAGCACGCGCCGCCTTGCAACACCAAATTGCCGCATTGGTCACTGCACCTTTGCACAAAGAAGCCTTGTCTGCCGCAGGTGCGCCATTCAATGCATTTCCGGGGCACACTGAATTGCTTCAAGCCGAAGCAGCACATCACCAGGGTGTGCCAGTAGCCCAAATGCCCGTGCGCATGATGTTGGCCAATGACGAACTGCGCACCGTGCTGGTCAGCATTCATGTGTCCATGCGCCAGGCGCTCGACGCCGTCACCTACAACAACGTGCTTGAAACGCTGCGCATTACCCATCAAGCCCTCAGTCGTTTGTTGGGCCGCGCCCCCAAAATAGGTGTTGCGGGCCTCAATCCCCATGCCGGAGAAGGGGGATTGTTTGGGCAAGAAGAAATCCACATCATTCAGCCCGCCATGGCCCAAGCTGCGGCTGAAGGCCTGGACGTGCATGGCCCCTATGCCCCCGACACCATCTTCATGCGGGCCAGGCGCAAGGCCCAAAGCCCAGGCGAGTTTGATGTGGTGCTGGCCATGTACCACGACCAAGGCCTTATCCCTGTGAAATACATGGGCTTGGAGCAGGGGGTCAATGTCACCTTGGGCTTGCCCTTGGTTCGAACCAGTCCAGACCACGGCACCGCCTTTGACATTGCGGGCAAAGGGGTGGCCGATGCCGACAGTTTGGTCGCGGCTGTTCGCATGGCGCAGCAACTGATTGCCTAGCGCCCCTAGAAAAAACCCTCAGCAGTCGGCTACAATCGGCGGTTAACCCTGATACCGATTCGCTAGAGGATTCTCATGAGTGATACCCCAGTCGACAACAGCAAAAGGACGTGGCTGATTGCCTCAACTTGTGCTGGCGCCGTAGGCGCAGGCTTCGTCGCCACCCCCTTTGTTAGCACTTTCCAGCCATCCGAGCGCGCCAAGGCCGCCGGTGCTGCTGTGGAAGTTGATATTTCCGAGATCAAACCCGGTGAAAAACTCACTGTGGAATGGCGCGGCAAGCCTGTGTGGATCATTCGTCGCACACCCGAACAAATCGAAGCCCTGAAGAAGGTTGAAGGCCAATTGGCTGATCCTGCTTCTGAGCGCAAGGCTTACCCAATTCCTGAGTACGCTAAAAACGGCCATCGCTCTATCAAACCAGAGTTCATGGTGGCTGTGGGCATTTGCACCCACTTGGGCTGCTCGCCTGGCGACAAATTCCAATCTGGCCCACAGCCCTCTTTGCCCGATGATTGGCAAGGCGGTTTCTTGTGCGCTTGCCACGGCTCCACTTTTGACTTGGCCGGTCGCGTGTTCAAAAACAAACCCGCGCCTGACAACTTGGAAGTGCCACCGCACATGTACCTGTCCGACAGCAGATTGCTGATCGGTGAAGACAAAAAGGCTTGAGGCAAACCAACATGGCTGAATTCAAGGAAATCTCCCCCAACGCCTCCGCTGGCGAAAAACTCATGAACTGGGTCGACAACCGCTTCCCAGCATCCAAGCTCTACAAAGAGCACATGAGCGAGTATTACGCGCCCAAAAACTTCAACATGTGGTACATCTTCGGATCCTTGTCACTGTTGGTTTTGGTCATCCAGATCGTCACCGGTATTTTCTTGGTGATGCATTACAAACCCGATGCCAACATCGCGTTTGCCTCCGTGGAATACATCATGCGCGATGTGCCATGGGGTTGGCTCATCCGTTACATGCACTCCACAGGCGCTTCTGCGTTCTTCATCGTGGTGTACCTGCACATGTTCCGCGGCTTGATGTATGGCAGCTATCGCAAGCCACGTGAATTGGTTTGGATTTTTGGCTGTGCCATCTTCTTGTGCCTGATGGCCGAAGCCTTCATGGGTTACTTGTTGCCTTGGGGTCAGATGTCCTACTGGGGCGCCCAAGTGATCGTGAACTTGTTCTCTGCCATTCCTTTCATCGGTCCCGATTTGGCTTTGCTGATTCGTGGTGACTTCGTGGTGGGCGATGCCACTTTGAACCGCTTCTTCAGCTTCCACGTCATTGCAGTGCCTTTGGTTCTGCTCGGCTTGGTGGTGGCGCACATCATTGCGTTGCACGAAGTGGGCTCCAACAATCCTGATGGCATTGAAATCAAAGGCCCCAATGCACCGAAAGATGCAGCCGGTCATCCTTTGGACGGTATCCCTTTCCACCCTTACTACTCCGTGCATGACATCTTTGCGGTCAGCATGTTCTTGTTCGTGTTCTCGGCCATCATCTTCTTTGCGCCTGAGTTCGGTGGTTACTTCCTGGAATACAACAACTTCATTCCAGCCGACCCCCTGAAGACACCTCTGCACATTGCGCCTGTCTGGTACTTCACGCCTTACTACTCCATGCTGCGTGCCATCACCAGCGAAATGATGTACGTCTTGATCATCTGCGTGGTCTTGGGTGCTTTGTTGGCTGTTCGTAAAAATGCATTGCCCAGCATCTTGAAGGCTGGCATTGTGGGCGGCGCTGTGGTGATTGCTGCCATGATGCTTGCCATTGATGCCAAGTTCTGGGGTGTGGTGGTCATGGGCGGCGCGGTCGTCATCATGTTCTTCTTGCCATGGCTCGACAACAGCCCTGTCAAATCTATTCGTTACCGTCCCGACTGGCACAAGTATGTGTACGCCGTGTTCGTGATCAACTTCTTGATCTTGGGTTACTTGGGCGTTCAACCACCTTCACCCATTGGTGAGCGTGTTTCACAAGTGGGCACTTTGTTCTATTTCGGCTTCTTCTTGTTGATGCCTTGGTGGAGCAAGTTGGGTACACCCAAGCCTGTACCTGACCGCGTTACTTTCGTTGCGCACTAAGCCCAGGAGTATTTGAAAATGAAATCAATTCAAAAATTTGCACTGGGTTTGTGTGTGGCGCTTGCTTCCTTGACCAGTGCACAAGCCTCTGGCGGTAACGCCATTGCATGGGACAAAGCGCCCGTTAACACCAGCGATTTGGCTTCTTTGCAAAACGGTGCCAAGCTGTTTGTGAATTACTGCTTGAACTGCCACTCGGCAGCTTTCATGCGCTACAACCGTTTGCAAGACATCGGCTTGACCAACCAACAGATCAAAGACAACCTGTTGTTCGCCACTGACAAAGTGGGCGACACCATGAAGTCCAACATCGATCCCAAGCAAGCCAAAGAGTGGTTTGGTGCTGTGCCTCCCGACCTGACTTTGGTGGCGCGTTCACGCTCGGGTCATGGTGGTACGGGTGCAGATTATCTGTACACCTACTTGCGCACTTACTACCGCGATGAAACCAAGCCAACGGGCTGGAACAACTTGGCATTCCCCAATGTGGGCATGCCCAATCCTTTGTGGCAGCTGCAAGGCGAGCGCGAGCCCGTTTATGAAGAGCACAAAGACCACGGTCAAACCAATCACGTTTTTGTGGGTTGGAAGCAAGTGGCGCCAGGTACGCTTTCTCCAAAGCAATATGACAAAGCCGTGGGTGACTTGGTCAATTACATGCAATGGATGGCTGAACCTGCTCAAAACAACCGTGTTCGCCTTGGCGTGTGGGTCTTGCTGTTCTTGGCAGGCTTTACGTACATTGCATGGCGCTTGAACGCTGCTTACTGGAAAGACATCAAGTAAGAACTCGTGATTCGGGCGCAAGCCCGAATTGATGGAGTGGGCAGGCCCGCCAACCCGGTGGCTTCCCACTCTTTTTGATTTTTAGGAGCCTTCACCATGATGGTGCTTTACTCAGGAACAACCTGCCCCTTTTCTCACCGCTGCCGCTTTGTGCTGTTTGAGAAAGGCATGGATTTTGAAATTCGTGATGTCGATCTGTACAACAAGCCTGAAGACATCAACGTCATGAACCCTTATGGCCAAGTGCCGATCTTGGTTGAACGTGATTTGATTTTGTATGAATCCAACATCATCAATGAATACATTGATGAGCGATTCCCACACCCCCAACTCATGCCCGGCGACCCTGTCGATCGCGCCCGTGTCCGCTTGTTCTTGCTCAACTTCGAAAAAGAGTTGTTCGCACATGTGGCCACATTGGAAAACCGCACCCTCAAAGGCAACGACAAAGCTTTGGAGAAAGCACGCTCACACATCCGTGACCGCCTGACCCAGTTGGCCCCCGTGTTCTTGAAAAACAAGTTCATGTTGGGTGACAACTTCTCCATGCTCGACGTGGCCATTGCGCCCTTGCTCTGGCGTTTGGACTTCTATGGCATTGACCTGAGTAAAAATGCGGCACCTTTGTTGAAGTACGCCGAGCGCATCTTCTCGCGCCCTGCTTACATCGAAGCGCTCACGCCTTCCGAAAAGGTCATGCGCAAATAAGTCGCAAACAAGCGCTTCAGCACGAAAACGTTTGTCCACATGGTCATGAATGCACTTGAATCACCTTCGACTCGCCCGTACCTCATTCGGGCGATGTACGAGTGGTGCACCGATCACTCTTTTACCCCCTATGTGGCGGTCAAAGTTGATGGTTCGGTGCAAGTGCCGCGTGAGTTTGTGCAAGGCGGCGAAATTGTGCTCAACATCAGTTTCGATGCCACCAGTTCATTGCAATTGGGCAATGAGTTCATCGAATTCAAAGCGCGCTTTGGTGGCAAGCCACGTGACATCATGGTGCCCATTCACCGTGTCATGGCCATTTATGCGCGAGAGAACGGCCAAGGCATGTCCTTTCCTGTCACCGATTCACCCTTGAACAGCACGGTGCTCGGCATGGACAAATTGCACCAAGTGCCCAATGCACCGGACGCTTCTGAAGCTTCAAAGTCAGAGTCTTCAGACTCGGGCGACAAGCCTGTACCGCCGTCACCCACACGACCCACGCTAACCCGAATTAAATAAGCACCCTCAAAAATTCAAGTGGCTCTGAAAAACGGTCATTATTGAATTACAATTCAGCCCGTGCCGCTTTAGCTCAGTTGGTAGAGCAACCGCCTTGTAAGCGGTAGGTCGTCAGTTCGAATCCGACAAGCGGCACCATTTTGAAAACCAGCCCACTGCAAAACAGTTGAGTTGGTTTTTTTTCGTCTGTACTTTCTTCGTCAGGCAAATCGCAGCCAAGCCTTGGTGCAGTCGAGCGTGTTAACGAGAGTTTTGAAGGATCTTGAGGCGAATTTTTTCGACCGCATGGCCATGGGTGTTCAGATGCGCCAACAGGGCAGGCAGCATTTGGCGTAATTTGGCTGCAGCAGCATTGGAGTTCACCAACAAGCACCATTCTGTGCCCTCGATAGGGCCTGCTTGGATGGTGGTTCGAAGCGGCCCTGGAATGAGGGTGTGCAGAAGTTTTAGCCTTTGGCTGGACACACGCGTGAGTTCTGTCAGGTGCGCCAAGCTAGGCGACTCTTGAGCAGCTTCCATGAGCGAGATCGCTTGATTGAATTTGACCATGTTGCCATTATGCGAGAACCCCGCTGATCTGCGGGAAATCTTCGGTTTCTACGCTTGGCCAGCAGTTAAAATGGCGCGTTCACTTGCGCCTTGTGCGCTTGTTCTTTTGAATCCACTTTAAGACAGGATTTTCGGGCGAATCTTTGCATGCATCGCGAAGACGAGCCCGTGGCACCATGGCGACCAATTTTTTGACCAAAATTTTCGGCAGTCGTAACGACCGCTTGATCAAGCAATACCGCAAAACAGTGGCATTGATCAATGGCCTTGAAGCCGAGTACGAAGCCCTGAGCGACGAGCAGCTGCGCACCAAGACCGATGAGTTCCGCACGCGCGTTGCGCAAGGTGAAACTCTGGACGGCATCTTGCCTGAAGCTTTTGCGGTGGTTCGTGAAGGCTCCAAGCGTGTCATGAAGATGCGTCACTTTGATGTGCAAATGATCGGCGGCATCGCCTTGCACAACGGCAAGATTTCAGAAATGCGCACGGGCGAAGGCAAGACCCTGACGGCCACCTTAGCGGTGTACCTCAATGCCTTGGCCAACAAAGGTGTGCACGTGGTCACGGTCAACGATTATTTGGCCAGCCGCGATGCGCAGTGGATGGGCAAGCTCTACAACTTCTTGGGCATGAGTGTGGGCATCAATTTGCCGCAACTGTCACGCGAAGAAAAACAAGCGGCCTACAACGCCGACATCACCTACGGTACCAACAACGAATTTGGTTTTGATTACCTGCGCGACAACATGGTGTATGAAGCCAAAGACCGTGTGCAGCGCGGTCTCAACTACGCCATCGTTGACGAGGTGGACTCCATCTTGATCGATGAAGCGCGCACACCGCTCATCATCAGCGGACAAGCCGATGACCACACTGCGCAGTATGTGGCCATGAACCAAGTGGTGCCCATGCTGACCCGTCAAGAAGGTGAAGCCGATCCGCGCACAGGTGAAGGCATTACCAAGCCAGGCGATTTCACAGTCGATGAAAAATCGCACCAAGTGTTCTTGACCGAGCAAGGTCACGAAAACGCCGAGCGCATTTTGGCCAGTGCAGGCCTGATTCCTGAAGGCGCCAGTCTTTACGACCCCGCCAACATTGCGCTCATGCACCACCTCACGGCGGCATTGCGCGCCAACCACATCTATCACCGCGATCAGCACTATGTGGTGCAAGAAGGTGAGATTGTGATTGTGGACGAGTTCACCGGCCGTCTGATGACAGGTCGTCGTTGGAGCGATGGCTTGCACCAAGCGGTGGAAGCCAAAGAAGGTGTGGCCATTCAGGCTGAAAACCAAACGATGGCGTCGATCACTTTCCAAAACTATTTCCGTTTGTACGGCAAGTTGGGCGGCATGACCGGAACTGCCGATACGGAAGCCTACGAGTTCCAAGAAATTTACGGTTTGGAAACTGTGGTGGTGCCGCCCAATCGCATCAGCCGCCGCGAAGACCAACTCGATCGCGTTTACAAATCATCGCCCGAAAAATACAACGCTGCCATTGCTGACATCCGTGAATGTTTCGAGCGAGGTCAGCCCGTCTTGGTAGGTACCACGTCCATTGAAAACTCAGAACTCATTTCTGAGATGCTCACCAAAGCCAAGTTGCCACACCAAGTGCTCAATGCCAAGCAACACGCACGTGAGGCCGACATCGTGGCCCAAGCGGGTCGCCCCGGCATGATCACCATTGCCACCAACATGGCGGGCCGCGGTACCGACATTGTGCTGGGCGGCAACATCGAGAAAGCCATTCAAGAAGTTGAGGCCGATGAGAGTTTGGACGCCCAAGCGCGCCAAGAAAAAATCGCGGCCTTGCGCACCGAATGGTTGACTGTTCACGAGCAAGTTAAATCGCTCGGCGGTTTGCGCATCATTGCCACCGAGCGTCATGAGTCACGCCGCATTGACAACCAATTGCGCGGTCGCTCTGGTCGTCAGGGCGATCCTGGCTCCTCTCGCTTCTATCTGAGCTTGGACGATCCGTTGATGCGCATTTTTGCGGGTGACCGTGTGCGCGCCATCATGGACCGTTTGAAAATGCCAGAAGGCGAAGCCATCGAAGCTGGCATGGTCACGCGCAGCATTGAAAGTGCGCAGCGCAAAGTGGAAGCGCGCAACTTTGACATGCGCAAACAATTGCTGGAGTACGACGACGTCTCCAACGATCAGCGCAAGGTGATTTACCAGCAACGCAATGACATCTTGGACGCCACCGAAATGGACGCCCAAATCACAGCTTTGCGCGAAGGCAGCTTCACCGATCTGGTTCGCCAATTTGTGCCTGCAGAAACTGTTGAAGAGCAGTGGGACTTGCAAAGCCTTGAGCGTGTCTTGAAGGACGAATGGCAAATTGAATTGCCTTTGCGCGACAAAGTGGCTGCTGCCACTGCCATCACCGACGATGAAATTTTGGAGATGGTATTGGCTGCTGCCAACAACGCTTTCAGGGTCAAGCTGGAAGCTGTTGGTGTTGAAAACTTTGTGCCCTTCGAGCGCGTCGTCTTGCTCCAAAGCATCGACACCCAATGGCGCGATCACCTCAGTGCGTTGGACTATTTGCGCCAAGGCATTCACTTGCGCGGTTATGCCCAAAAGCAGCCCAAGCAAGAATACAAGCGCGAAGCCTTTGAGTTGTTTGGCCAGTTGCTCGACTCCGTGAAAAATGAAGTGACGCGCGTGCTGATGAACGTGCGCATTGAGTCCAGCGAGCAAATCGAAGAAGCGGCCCAAGTGATGGAAGAACGTGCTGAAAACATCAGCAACGTCACATACACGGCGCCCGATGAGCAAGGTACACCGCAGACGCAATCTGATTTTCAGAGCACTCTGTTGGCCCCCGTTGGCCGCAATGACCCTTGCCCCTGCGGCAGTGGCAAAAAATTCAAGTTCTGCCACGGTAAATTGGCATAAGAGGTAACGATGACTGTGAACCTGCTAGCTCCCAATCCCGCCAACATCTTGGCAGTTCCTGGCGTGCGTCTAGGCATTGCCGAAGCGGGTGTCCGCAAAGTGGGCCGCAAAGACCTGACCGTGATCTTGTTGGATGAAGGCAGTGCCGTGGCCGGCGTGTTCACGCAAAACAGATATTGCGCAGCACCTGTCCAAGTTTGTCGCGATCATTTGAAGCAAGTCAC
>CANGCI010000019.1 GCA_947451995.1 Comamonadaceae bacterium
CAGGTCCTAAACACTTGAACATCAAGCTCAGCCGCGCCAAGTTGGAAAGCCTGGTTGAAGAGCTGATCGAGCGCACCATTGCACCTTGCCGCATGGCCATCAAAGACGCTGGCGTGAGCGTGTCTGACATCGACGACATCATTTTGGTCGGCGGTATGTCCCGCATGCCCAAAGTGCAAGACAAGGTCAAAGAGTTCTTTGGCAAAGAGCCTCGCAAAGACGTGAACCCTGATGAAGCCGTGGCCGTAGGCGCTGCTATTCAAGGTCAAGTATTGTCTGGCGATCGCAAAGACGTGTTGTTGTTGGACGTCACACCTTTGTCCTTGGGCATTGAAACCCTGGGCGGCGTGATGACCAAAATGATCACCAAGAACACCACCATTCCGACCAAGTTTGCACAAACCTATTCCACAGCCGACGACAATCAGCCTGCTGTGACCATCAAGGTTTACCAAGGCGAGCGCGAGATGGCCAGCGGCAACAAGTTGCTGGGCGAGTTCAACCTCGAGGGCATCCCACCTGCAGCACGCGGCACACCGCAAATTGAAGTGTCCTTTGACATCGACGCCAACGGCATCTTGCATGTGGGCGCCAAAGACAAAGGCACTGGCAAAGAAAACAAGATCACCATCAAGGCCAACTCTGGTTTGTCTGAAGCTGAAATTCAACAGATGGTGAAAGACGCCGAGTTGAATGCTGAAGACGACAAGAAGAAACTTGAAATCGTTCAAGCCAAAAACTCAGGCGAAGCCACTGTGCACAGCGTGAAGAAAAGCTTGACCGAATACGGCGACAAGATTGAAGCCGACGAGAAAACAAAAATCGAAGCGGCTGTGAAGGAATTGGAAGAGGCACTGACTGGCGAAGACAAAGATGCCATCACTGCCAAAACCGAAACCCTCATGACGGTCAGCCAGAAACTGGGGGAGAAAATGTACGCCGACATGCAAGCCAAAGAAGCGGCTGCCGGTGGTGCAGCGGGCGGCCCAGGTGCCGACGCCAAACCTGCAGACGACAATGTGGTTGACGCTGAAGTCAAGGAAGTTAAAAAAGGCTAAGCCTTTCATTCAAGGGCTTTAGCCCAAGCCGCCGCGTCAGCGTATCCCTTTGGAAATCGCTTTCGCGGCGTTCTTGTTCAAACAGTATCAAAAAACGATGGCCAAAAGAGACTTTTACGAAGTATTGGGTGTAGCCAAGAACGCCTCTGAAGAAGAGATCAAAAAGGCGTATCGCAAATTGGCAATGAAGTTCCACCCTGACCGTCATCAGGGCGACGACGCCAAAGAGGCAGAGGGCAAATTCAAAGAGGTCAAAGAGGCCTACGAAATGTTGTCCGACGCGCAAAAACGTGCGGCCTACGACCAATACGGTCACGCCGGTGTCGACCCCAATATGCGCGGTGGCGCAGGCGGCGCGGAAGGCTTTGGCGGTTTTGGCGAAGCCTTTGGCGACATCTTCGGTGACATCTTTGGCCAGCAACGCGGCGGTGGACGGGGTGGCCGTCAAGTGTTCCGTGGTGGTGACCTCAGCTATGCCATGGAAGTCACTTTGGAAGAAGCCGCTGCAGGCAAAGAAGCCCAGATTCGCATCCCAGGTTGGGAAGAATGCGATCCCTGTGGTGGCTCGGGCGCCAAGAAAGGCACCAGCGCCAAAACCTGCGGCACCTGCCAAGGTTCGGGCACTGTGCAAATGCGCCAAGGCTTTTTCAGTGTGCAGCAAACCTGCCCACACTGCCGTGGCTCAGGCAAAATCATCTCCGACCCCTGCCCTTCATGCAGTGGCCAAGGCAAGCTTAAAAAGCAAAAAACCCTCGAAGTCAAAATTCCTGCAGGCATTGACGACGGCATGCGCATTCGCAGCACCGGCAACGGTGAACCGGGAACCAATGGCGGCCCGCCCGGCGATTTGTACATTGAGATTCGCCTCAAGAAACACGACATCTTCGAGCGCGATGGCGACGATCTGCATTGCTCTGTGCCCATCAGTTTTTCAAAGGCCGCATTGGGTGGTGAGATCGATGTGCCTACGCTCAACGGCAAGGCCGCCATCGACATTCCGGAAGGCACCCAAACGGGCAAGCAATTCCGTTTGCGCGGCAAGGGCATCAAAGGCGTGCGCGCCAGCTACCCTGGTGACCTCTACTGTCACATCACGGTGGAGACACCTGTAAAGCTCACAGAGCATCAGCGCAAGTTGCTCAAAGAGTTTGACGAATCCTTGCAAAAAGGCGGCGCCAAACACATGCCAACCGGCAACAGCTGGACCGACAAACTCAAAGGCTTGTTCGGCGCCTAAGCTTGATGTAAGTCAATTCCATGTTGGGCCAAGCGCCTAACATGGCCACATGACACTCAACATTCGCTTCTTAGGCGGTGCCAACACCGTCACCGGTTCCAAGTATTGCGTCGAGCACGGCGGTCGCAAGCTGTTGGTCGATTGCGGTTTGTTTCAAGGCTACAAACAATTGCGGCTGCGCAATTGGGATGCTTGCCCCGTTGCGCCGAAAGATGTCGATGCCGTCATCTTGACGCATGCGCATTTAGATCACAGTGGCTATTTGCCCTTGTTGGCTCGCAGCGGCTTTGAAGGCAAAGTTCACAGCACCTCAGGCACACGCGACTTGTGCGCTATCTTGCTGCCCGACAGCGGCCACATCCAAGAGGAAGACGCCTACTTTGCCAACCGGCATGGCTTCTCCAAACACGCCCCGGCATTACCGCTTTACACGCAGCAAGATGCCAAATATTGCATGCAACAGTTCCATGTTGAAAAACTCAACACATGGTTCCAACCCATTCCGGGGTGGAACGCCAAGTTCAGCACAGCAGGCCACATCTTGGGTGCGTCCAGTTTGCTACTGGAAGTAGCAGGCCGTCGCATTCTGTTCTCTGGCGATTTGGGCCGACCCGACGACAGCCTCATGAACCCTCCCGACAACCCGCCGCAAGCCGACACCGTGTTGATTGAATCCACCTACGGTAACCGTGTGCACCCCGAAGAAAATGTCAACGCCGAGCTGGGCGAGGCATTGAAAAAGGTGTCAGCGCGTGGCGGTGTTGCCGTCGTTCCGGTGTTTGCCGTGGGACGTGCTCAGGCCATCTTGCACAGCATTGCGCAGCTCAAAGCGCAAGGCGTTATTCCGCATGGTTTGCCTATTTTTCTAGACAGCCCGATGGCGGTTTACACCACGGCGCTGTTCAAACGGCACATGGGTGAACATCGCCTCACCGCTGAGGAAGTGCAAGCGATGGACCATGTGGCCACCATGATCGAAACACCCGAACAGTCGAAGGCCTTGATCAAGCGCCATGGCCCGATGGTGATCTTGGCAGCCAGTGGCATGGCCACAGGGGGACGTGTCTTGCATCACTTGGCCAACTATGTGGGCAATCACCGCAACATGGTCATCCTCACAGGTTTCCAATCGCCTGGAACACGAGGCGCCACCTTGGCCAGCGGTGCACCCACCATTCGCTTGCATGGCAAAGACTTGCCAGTCGCCGCAGAAATTGTTCAACTCACCTCTGCATCCGCGCATGCTGATGGCAATCAGTTGTTGGCTTGGCTACAACAAATGCCTAAGCCGCCAGCACAGGTTTACGTGGTTCATGGTGAACTTGAAGCCTCCGACGCTTTGCGACAACGCATCGAAAGGGAGCTCAAAATGCGTGCCGTGGTGCCCGAGCATGCTTCGATTTGGCCTGCATAGGGGATTAAGGCAATCTCAGGGCATGAGGCATTAAACTTGGCCCCATGACTTCGAAACACGCCCCCACATCAGAAACGCATGTCCCGGCTTGGCACCCAGTTTGGGTTGCTTTGCTGGGCAGCTTGTGGCTTGCCAGTGTTGGCAACTACGCACTTTGGCAGCAAGTGCACCAATTACCAGAAGTGACCGGCTTGAGGGGCCTGGCGTTTGCATTGGGCTTTGGCGTCATCATCACTTCTGCCCTCACCGCTGTTTTGAGTTTTCTGAATTGGCGTGGCTGGCTCAAACCTGTCCTCTCGGTTTTCTTTTTGAGCGCGGCCAGTGGCGCTTACTTCATGGTCAGTTACGGCATTGTGATCGACAGCACCATGATCACCAATGTGGTTCAGACAGACACCAAAGAAGCCTTGGATTTGCTGAATTGGCGAATGCTGATCAGCCTCTTGGTACTGGGCATTCTGCCGTGTTGGGTGCTTTGGAAAACACCGCTTCAAGTGCTGCGCTTGCGTCAACAAATTTGGAGCAACACCCTGACGGCCGTGGTGTCGGTCGTGGTCATCGTTGCCGCTTTATTGGCCATCTTTCAAGACTTCTCCTCCATCATGCGCAACCACACACAGCTGCGCTACTTGGTCAACCCCTTGAACAGTTACTACGCCATTGGCATGGTGGCGGCCAAGCCATTTCAGCATGACAACAAAACTTTGTTGCCCATTGGCAGAGACGCCCAAATGGCCACGCCAAAGTCCAATGAAAAACCACCCCTGCTGTTGCTTGTGCTGGGAGAAACAGCGCGCATGGGCAACTTTGGTGTCAATGGGTATGAGCGGCAAACGACACCCGCATTGGCCAAAGAAAACATCATCAGCCTCAAGGGCGTGATGTCCTGCGGCACCAGCACAGCCACTTCTGTGCCTTGCATGTTTTCACACCTGGGCAAAGAAGCGTTCGAGGCACGTCAGAACAATTACGAAAGTCTGATCGATGTTTTGCACCATGCGGGCTTGGCGGTTTTATGGATCGACAACCAATCGGGTTGCAAAGGTGTTTGTGAGCGTGTCCCCCAAGCGCTGACCAAAGAACTCAAGCACCCTACTTTGTGCAAAGACGGCGAATGCTTTGACGAGATCATGCTGCACCAACTGGATGAACGCATCCAAGCCCTGCCCGCAGAGCGCCGCGCCAAAGGTGTGGTGGTGGTGATGCATCAAATGGGCAGCCATGGCCCCGCCTATTACAAACGTGTGCCTGATGCATTCAAAAAGTTTCAACCCGAATGCAAAAGCAACGCCCTGCAAGAGTGCTCGCGCGAGCAGGTGGTCAATTCATTTGACAACACGATTCTCTACACCGACCACTTTTTAGGGCAAGCCATTCAATGGCTCAAAAAATCAGAAGCCACTGCAGCACCTGCCATGCTGTACGTGTCTGACCACGGCGAGTCCTTGGGTGAAAACAATTTGTATCTGCACGGTCTACCCTACCGCGTGGCGCCCGATGTCCAAAAGCGCGTGCCTTGGATCACATGGTGGTCACCACAATTTGAAAAGCAGATGGGCTTGTCTCGCACCTGTTTACAAAACAAGGTGCAAAAGCCCCTGACTCACGACAATTACTTTCACTCAGTTTTGGGGCTGGTGAATGTCAGCTCCGAGGTTTACCAGGCCAAATTGGATGTGCATGCGGACTGCCGCAGCAAATCATAAGAATCGGTCGAGCAGTTTGCGAGAAAACCGGTCCATCTGGGCCAAGTCTCGAATTAAAAACTGCACGCCATGACCATCGGTGACAAGCAACACGCTGGCTGACAATCGGCGAATGTCTTCCTCACCTTTTAACAGCAAGGTGGTGGGACCGCGATCCGTTTCAATGTCCCACGTGCTGGGCGTCACAAAGCTGCTCACACCGTGCAATTTCAAAATTCGCGGCATGAACTCGCGTTGCGTCATGGCCATCAACACCTTGGCACGCACACCTTCTGACAATTGATTCAGGTGCGGTATCCACAGCAATTCTTTGCCATCCACATCCACCAAAGCAACCCCCTCTTCAGGTGCCGCCACAGGGAAAGAACGCACCGCCATCACATGGTCGTGCTGTACGCCTTCGGCGCTGACATAGAACCAACGACCTGAAGGGCCTTGGTCAAATTGAATGTTCTTCAGCATGTCGCTCATGGTGTGACCGTCTCTCTCAACACAGCACCTTCCGATTCAGCTTGTCTTTGCTGGGCTTCGTACAAGCGCCAGTAAGCGCCCTTGCTTTCGATCAGCACATCGTGTGTGCCTTCTTCCACAATGAGCCCTTTGTCCATGACCACCAAGCGGTCTGCTTTTCGCAAGGTGGACAAACGGTGTGCGATGGCAATGGTGGTGCGACCGCGAACCAAATTGTCCAGCGCATTTTGAATTTCTTTTTCGGTCTCAGTGTCCACGGCCGAAGTGGCTTCGTCCAAAATCAAAATGCGCGGATTGATCAGCAAAGCTCGGGCAATCGAAATGCGTTGACGCTCACCGCCCGACAAACCTTGGCCACGCTCGCCCACCAAGGAGTCGTAACCCTGCGGCATGCGCAAGATAAATTCATGGGCATGCGCTGCCCGCGCAGCAGCCACAATGTCCTCACGAGTGGCGTCGGGCAGACCATAAGCAATGTTGTCAGCAATGGTGCCAAAGAACAAGAAAGGCTCTTGCAACACCAAGCCAATGTGCCTGCGGTAATCGGCCACTTTCAACTGCTTGATGTCCACACCATCGAGGGCGATGCTGCCTTCAGACAAATCGTAAAAGCGGCACATCAAATTAACCAAGGTGCTTTTGCCTGAACCACTGTGCCCCACCAAGCCAATCATCTCGCCGGGTTGGATGTCTAAATTCAATTGTTTGATCACAGCACGATTGCCATATCGGAAGCTCGCATCCGTGAGGGTGATGCGCCCTTCTACTTTGGGCAAGGCCACTGGATTGACAGGTTCTGGCACGCTGGACACGTGATCCAAAATCTCAAAAATGCGTTTGGCACCTGATGCGGCTTTTTGAGTGGTCGACACAATCCGGCTCATGGAATCCAAGCGGGTGTAAAAGCGCCCGATGTAAGCCAAAAATGCTGTGAGCACACCCACCGTGATCTGGTCTTTGGAAACCAACCAAATGCCAAAGCCCCAGACCACCAGCAAACCAATCTCGGTCATCAGCGTGACCGTGGGCGAGAACACCGACCACACGCGGTTCAGACGATCGTTCACCGCCAAGTTGTGTTTGTTGGCGTCGATGAAACGCTGGGCTTCGCGGTCCTCTTGAGCAAAGGCTTTCACCACGCGAATGCCAGGAATGGTGTCAGCCAATACGTTGGTGACTTCAGACCACACGCGGTCGATTTTTTCAAAACCGGTTCGAAGTTTTTCGCGCACCACATGAATCAACCAACCGATGAACGGCAAGGGTAGCAAAGTCACCAACGCCAAGGTGGGGTTGATGGAAAACAAAATGATCGCCGTCATCATGATCATCAACACATCGGTGGCAAAGTCCAGCAAGTGCAATGACAAAAACACATTGATCCGGTCGGTTTCGCTACCGATGCGGGCAATCAAATCGCCCGTGCGACGACCACCAAAATATTCAAGGGACAGCTTCAGCAAATGCTGGTAAGTGTTGGTGCGCAAATCCGCGCCAATGCGCTCGGACACCAGCGCCAAAATGTAGGTTTTGATCCAACCCAAACCCCACGCAACCAAGGCTGAGCCCAAGAGTCCCAACAAATACCAAGACACCGTCACAGGATCAATGGGTTTGCCGTTTTGATAGGGTATGAGCACATCGTCCATCAAGGGCATGGTGAGGTACGGCGGCACCAAGGTGGCTGCTGTTGATGCCAAGGTCAGCACAAAACCCATCAGCAACTGCCACTGGTAGGGTCTGGCAAATCGCCAAAGTTTGAACAGCGTCCAACTGGATGGCGGCGCCTGCTCTTTTTCAAGACATACCGGGCATTCTTCATCGGCCTCGTCCACCACGTTCTGGCATATGGGACACAAAACATGGCGCATGGCACCGACGCCAGGTTCGATAAAACCCGTATCGTCTGAACCTTGAAGCGACTTGCCTAAAAAACTGACGCTTTGGGCGCTTTGCTGTTGTTGATTCTCAAAGCGCAACTTCCATCGCAGCACCGCGGCCTCTAGGCCGAGGGTGAAGCGCCAAGCGGCCAAACGACGGGCACCTTGCTGCAGGGCCAAGGTGCCAACCCCTGCGTGATCCATCACCCGCAGGCTCAAATCAGGACTCAGAGGGTAGAAATTCCAACTTTTTTGGGCATCGTCAGTCGAGATGACCCTTTGATCGGTCAAAATAACAAGGGTTTTTTTGAACCTTAATTCATCATTCAGGTCAACCTCTAGCCAGGCTAGGACGTTTTCACCAAGGTGAACTTGAGACAACACGCCCTCCTGCCAGAAAAAAGGCAATCCCAGCAAATCAGCGGGAGGATGGGTTTTGGAGTTCATAAGAGTTCAAACAGCAAGAGTCAACATGTGTTGGCGGCAAACAAAAACAGCAAAAGAAGCGGCCAGGACACAGCCCATGCACCTTGTTTATCAGACGATCACTGCCAGTGTTGCAACTGGCCGGTCATTGTATCCCCGGACACGAATCGCTCCGTGCCTTCGCTCAGAATCGTCAGGCCCACGGAAATGAGTTCTAAAGACATCAAATTTTTACGGATGACCCATCTCAAGGGTCCCAACATTTGGACTTACCGCCCTGTCATTGAAGCATGGATTGACATTGGCGAGCTTGAAGATTGCCCTTCCAACACACTGCCCGGTTTCAACGAGCGACTTCAAGAGATGTTGCCCGGCCTGGTTGAGCATCGCTGCAGCGTTGGCGAAAGAGGTGGATTTCTGCAACGCTTGGCCGAAGGCACTTGGCCCGGTCACATCATGGAACACGTGGCCCTTGAGCTCCAAAACCGCGCGGGTATGCAAACTGGTTTTGGCAAAGCTCGTGAGGCGGGTCCCCGCGGCATTTACAAAGTGGTCATTCGCACGCGCAACGAAACCGTGAGCCGTGCAGCCCTCCAAGCTGCCCGCGACCTGGTCATGGCCGCCATCGAAAACCGCCCCTTCCCTGTCAAACAAGTCATCGCCGACCTCACCCAAATGGTCGATCGCTTGTGCATTGGCCCCAGCACCGCATGCATTGTGGATGCAGCCGCCGAACGCAACATTCCAGCCATTCGCCTGAACGATGGCAACCTCGTTCAATTGGGCTACGGCGCTAGCCAAAGACGCATTTGGACGGCCGAAACCGACCAGACCAGTGCCATTGCCGAGGGCGTCTCCAAAGACAAAGACCTCACCAAAAGCCTGCTGGCCAACTGCGGCGTGCCCGTGCCAGAAGGACGAAATGTGTCTTCCCCCGCTGAGGCTTGGGAAGCCGCCCAAGACATTGGCCTGCCCGTGTGCGTCAAACCCGTTGACGGCAACCATGCTCGCGGTGTTTCACTCGAGCTGCGGACACAAGCTGAAGTCGAAGCCGCCTACCATTTGGCCGAAGCCGAAGGCAGTGACGTACTGGTCGAGCGACACATCTTGGGCGACGAACATCGCTTGTTGGTCGTCGGCGGCAAGGTGGTTGCGGCCAACAAAGGCGAAGTTGCAAGTGTGGTGGGCGATGGTGTTCACACCGTCGAGCAACTCATCGAAATCCAAATCAACTCCGACCCCCGTCGCGGTGAAGAAGAAGACTTCCCCCTCGACACCATTCGACTCAAAGACCACACCACCGCGGTGTTGGAACTCCAACGCCAAGGTCTGACCGGCGAGAGCGTGCCCGACAAAGGACGCAATGTGTTGGTCATGCGCACCGGTAACATGGCCATGGACGTCACCGACTTGGTTCACCCGGATGTGGCTGAATTGGCAGCATTGGCTGCGCGCATCGTGGGCCTTGACATTGCAGGCGTCGACTTGGTGGCCCAAGACATTTCCAAACCAATGAAAGCGCAAGGCGCGGCCATTGTAGAAGTCAATGCTGGCCCCGGCTTGTTGATGCATTTAAAACCTGCATCTGGTTCTGCTCGACCCGTGGGTCAGGCCATTGCCGCACATCTGTTTGCCGCCGACTCCGAGCCGCGCATTCCGGTGGTGGGCGTGATCGGCCAAGACAACACCACAGGCACCAGTCACCTCATTGCTTGGCTCTTGCACTTGCAAGGCATGCAAACCGGCTTGGCTTCTGCCAAAGGTCTGTTCTTGGGCCAGCGGAATTTGCAAAACCAAAGCGGCATGGCCTGGGATTCAGCACAGCGCTTGCTGATCAATCGCTCCGTGCAAGCCGCCGTCTTCGAAACCTCGGCGCGGCATCTCTTGTCTGAAGGTCTGCCGTATGACCGCTGCCAAGTGGGTGTCATTACCTCCATGCCCAAAGCCGAAGGCCTGCAAGATTTGTACATCCAAAGCGACGAACAAATGCCCAACGTGGTTCGCACACAAATGGACGTTGTCTTGCCCCATGGCATGGCCGTCTTGAATGCGGACGATCGCGAAGTGGCCACCTTGGCTGAATATTGCGACGGCGAAATCACCTACTTTGCCAGCAGCGAAGACAATCCGCTCATCGTCCAACATCGCAGAGAAAACGGCCGCGTTGTGTTCTGGCGCAAGAACCATTTGGTTCTGGCGCAAGGCGATCAGGAAATCGAAGCGCTCAACCGCCAGCTGCCAGCCATCGACAAATTGTTCAAGAACCAGCACCTTCAGTGTGTTGAAGTCTTAGCGGCTTCTGCTGCAGCCTGGGCACTTGGTATCAACACGGACTTGATCCGCGCTGGCATCAAGAGTTTCGGTCAAAGCCCCGGCGCTCACTGACCCAGAAGGGTCAGCCCCACCCCTCAACGACGACGCGCCTCAACCAGGATATTTGTTTCATGGAAGTTTCAAGAATTCGAGCTTTGCGGGGACCCAATTTATGGAGTCGTCAAACCAGCATTGAAGCCATCGTTCGCTGCGCCCCAGAAGAACGTGAAATGTTGCCAGGCAACGATTTCGAAAAAAAATTGCGCCGCATCTTTCCAGCCGTTGGCCCCCTCGAAGGCACGCGCCCAGGGCATCCCGCCAGCATGGCCCATGCCCTTGAAAAAATCACCCTCAGCTTGCAAAACCAAGCTGGTTGTCCCGTCACTTTCAGCCGAACCACGGCCACCGAAGAAGATGGCGTCTTCCAAGTGGTGGTGCAATACACTGAAGAAGCGGTAGGCCGACTGGCCCTCGACTGGGCCGAAAAACTGTGCCAAGCCGTCGAGTCGCAATCTGCTTTCGACCTCAACCAAGCGCTCGCCGAATTGCGTGATTTAGACGAAGACGTTCGATTAGGCCCCTCAACAGGCTCCATCGTTGACGCCGCAGTACTGAAGGGCATTCCCTATCGCCGCCTGACTGAAGGCAGCATGGTGCAATTTGGTTGGGGCTCTAAGCAGCGTCGCATCCAAGCAGCAGAAACCGACACCACCAGCGCCATTGCTGAATCGATTGCGCAGGACAAAGATCTGACCAAGTCATTGTTGTTGGCCGCTGGCGTGCCAGTGCCTATCGGTCGCCCCGCCAAAGATTTAGAAGACGCCTGGACCATTGCACAAAGCATTGGCTTGCCTGTCGTGGTCAAACCCCAAGACGGCAATCAAGGCAAAGGCGTCACAGTCAACATCACTGAGCGTGAGCTCTTCAATCAAGCCTACGAAACAGCTGCACGTTACGGTGAAGTTTTGGTTGAAAAATTTCTGCCAGGCAGCGACTATCGTTTGCTGGTGGTTGGCAACAAACTGGTGGCTGCCGCTCGCCGTGAACCGCCCCTGGTCGTGGGCGATGGTGTTCTCACAGTTCGCGAGTTGGTTGACAAAGTCAATGCAGATCCTCGCCGCGGTGACGGCCACTCCACGTCGCTCACCAAAATCAAATTTGACGACATCGCCATTGGCCGTTTGAAGTTGCAAGACCTCGAACCCAACTCCGTTCCCGAAAAAGGTCGACGCGTCATTCTTCGCAACAACGCCAATTTGTCGACAGGTGGCACTGCCACCGACGTGACCGATGATGTGCATGCAGAAGTTGCTGCACGCGTGGTAGCCGCTGCGCAAATGGTGGGTGTGGACATTTGCGGTGTCGATGTGGTCTGCGAATCTGTCTTGAAACCCCTTGAAGAGCAAAACGGCGGCATTGTCGAAGTCAACGCTGCACCTGGTTTGCGCATGCACATCAGCCCTTCATTTGGCAAGGGTCGCAATGTGGGCAAGGCGGTCATTGACCACATGTTCCCCAACGGCGACAACGGCCGTATTCCGGTCATAGCCGTCACTGGCACCAACGGCAAAACCACCACAGTTCGCCTCACCGCTCACCTGCTCAAGGCCCATCAATTGCGCGTGGGCATGACGAACACCGATGGTGTCTACGTCAACGGTCGTCAAATCGACGATGGCGATTGCAGCGGCCCTCGCAGTGCCCGAAATGTCTTGATGCACCCCGATGTGGACGCTGCCGTGTTTGAAACAGCCCGGGGTGGCTTGTTGCGCGAAGGACTTGCCTTTGACCGTTGCCAAGTGGCCATCGTCACCAACATGGGCTCTGGCGATCACTTGGGTTTGAATTACATCACCACCCTAGAAGACCTCACGGTGTTAAAGCGCGTCATTGTGCTCAACGTGGCGCCAGATGGCATGGCTGTGCTGAACGCCGCCGACCCGCATGTGGCCATGATGGCCAACATGTGCCCTGGCAATGTCACCTTCTTTGCACTCGACCCACACAACGCAGTCATCGCAACACACCGCGCCCAAGGCAAGCGAGTGGTCTACACAGAAAACGGCCACATCGTTGCCCAACAAGGCAAAAAGTCTTTCCGCATTCCCTTGGCTGATGTACCCCTCACGCGCCAAGGTCAAATTGGTTTTCAAACTGAAAACGTCATGGCTGCGGTTGCGGCAGCTTGGGCTGTGAATGTGCCTTGGGAAACCATTGCATTGGGTTTGTCAACGTTCATCAGCGACATTCAAGGCGTCCCTGGCCGTTTCAATGTGTTTGATTACAAAGGTGCCACCTTGATTGCCGACTACGGTCACAACCCCGATGCCATTCAGGCTTTGGTGCACGCTGTTGACAACATGCCCGCCAACAAGCGTGTGGTTGTCATCAGTGGCGCCGGTGATCGCCGCGATCAAGACATCCGCGATCAAACTCAAATCTTGGGCACAGCCTTTGATGAAGTGATTTTGTACCAAGACGCCTGCCAACGTGGTCGCAGCGACGGTGAAGTGATTCAACTTTTGCGCGAAGGCTTGAATGGCGCCACGCGCACCACGCACGTCCAAGACATTCAAGGTGAATTCAACGCCATCGACACAGCCTTAGCCCGGTTGTCTGCTGGCGATTTGTGCCTGATCCTGATTGACCAAGTTGAAGCTGCCCTCGCCTACATCCATGGCAAGGTCAAAGAAAGCCAAGAAGCGGCCGTCTAAGTCAACAGCATCACTGCAGTGCAGGTGGCTGCAAAGGTGGCCGCCCACTGCAGCCATCTTTTCCAACTGGGTGCTTGCTTTTCCACATGGATATGCAGGCAAGTCCCTAACAGCAAAGACAATGCAAATGAAGTGAGCATGCCCAGGGCATTGGCCGGCACACTTTCAGACCAGTGGGTAAACACCACGGCGCTGACCACCAAGCTCACGCCAAAGTGAATGAGAAAAACAGCGTAAGACGCATTCGATAAAGCTTGAATCCATCCTGCTTTGATGCGCGGCAGCGGCCTGCAATCGGCGGCCTCATAAAGAGCCAGCAAGATGGCAACTACCACTGCGACAGCCAGTCTGATTCTGGGCTCATACACCCACGCCAATCCACCCAACAACAAAATCAACAGCGCCAAAATGCGGTGATTGATTTTGAACCCAGACCAACGCCAACTGCCCACGCACAAACCCAGTCCGTAGGCGCAAAAGAAATAAGTGCCCCACACTTCGCCCAAGGGGTTCAAATTCCAAACAAACAAAGAGACCACGGTCAAAACCATCCACATGCCTAGCGCCTTGCGAATGACGGAGCCCTGCTGAGTCAAGGTCTGCCAGCGGTGCGCCAATGCGGCACAAAGCAAGGCCATCACGAACAACTGAAAGTCGATGGCCACATACCAAACACCTGCAGAAAAGGCTTCCACATACATCACGTCTTGCAACATGAAAATATGCGCGATCATCTTCAAGGGGGTAGGCGCATCTGACAAGGAGGGATGGTCAAAATAAGGCCGCACCAAGGCTGTCGCGGCCACCGTGAAACTCAATGCTGCCAACAAGGGAATGACCAAGCGCTGGTAGCGCATGCCTATGCGGGAAAAGAGCTCAAACTCTGCTTGGGTCAATGCACGAATCCAGGACTTTGCATTCAAATACCCGCCCACCACCAAGAAAACTTCCACCGCCAATAAGCCGTAGTCAAACAGCATGCCGATGAAGTCAGGGGCTGATTGATAGACCACATCGGACATCGGCCCGTAAAGAGCGAGGTGGTGCCACACAATTAACACGCAAGCAAATGCCTTGAGGAGGTCAATGACCTCCGAACGCTGAGACTTCACGAAAACCTTGCTGAAATTCAGAGTGACAAGCGTGCACGCGCAGCGGCGTACTCTTGCTTCAACTTGGCCACACGTTCAGCCGTGCTGACAACGGCATTGATGGCACCAATGCCTTGGCCACAACCCCAAATGTCTTTCCAAGCTTTCTTGGCATCGCCACCAAAGTTCATGGCGGAAGGATCTGACACAGGCAAATTGGCAGGGTCCAAGCCAGCCGCCTTGATGGATGGCGCCAAGTAGTTACCATGCACACCCGTAAAGAGATTGCTGTAAACAATGTCGTCTGAGTTGCAATCGACAATGGCTTGTTTGTAGCCTTCTGCAGCACGTGCTTCGTGCGTTGCAATGAACGCAGAGCCAATGTACGCAAAGTCAGCACCCATGGCTTGCGCCGACAAAACAGCATCACCCGTGGCAATGGAGCCCGACAATGCAACAGGACCGTCAAACCATTGGCGAATCTCTTGGATCAAGGCAAATGGGCTTTTCTCACCGGCGTGGCCACCCGCACCGGCCGCAACAGCGATCAAACCATCGGCGCCTTTTTCAATGGCTTTGTGTGCAAACTTGTTGTTGATGATGTCGTGCAATACCACGCCACCATAACTGTGTGCGGCTTGGTTGATGTCTTCGCGCGCACCCAATGAGGTGATGATGATTGGCACTTTGTATTTCACACACAGGGCCATGTCGTGTTCCAAGCGGTCGTTGCTCTTGTGAACAATTTGATTGATGGCAAAGGGTGCTGCAGGCTTATCGGGGTTGGCTTTGTTGTATGCGGCCAGCGTTTCGGTGATTTCAATCAACCACTCTTCCAATTGCGCTGCAGGCCTTGCATTCAAAGCTGGCATTGAGCCCACCACACCCGCCTTGCACTGCTCAATGACCAGCTTGGGGTTGCTGATGATGAACAAAGGTGACGCAATCACCGGAAAAGGGAGATTGGCCAATACAGCGGGTAATTTAGACATGAAGTCTCCAGTAGATGAATGTTTCGATGAAAAACCGAATTTTAGAAAGCTTCCAAGGAAAGCTCTGTCACGCACTTTGCACCCTCAACGATGCTGTCGCGCACGCCTGGGGCACGGCTGAGCAAGTGGTCGGCATAGAAGCGTGCTGTCGTGACTTTGGCGTCCATGAAGGCTTTATCTTGGCCCTGTGCGCTTTGCGCCAAGGCAACCAAAAGGGCACGGCCCATTTGCCAGCCCGCCATCAAGTTACCTGTCAGCATGAGGTAGGGCACGCTGCCAGCATACACATCATTGGGTTGGGCTTTGGCATTGCCAGCCACAAAGTTGACCACATCCAAAAACGCCAAGCGAGCCGCCTTCAAACGGCGCCCCACTGCTTGCGCATCGGCATTGGCGTTCGACAAGAGTTCGTGTTCTGTTTGCTCAACTTGAGCGGCCAAGGCCTTGGCCGTTTGTCCACCATCGCGCGCCGTTTTACGGCCCACCAAGTCATTCGCTTGAATGGCTGTGGTGCCTTCATAGATGGTCAAAATTTTGGCATCGCGGTAGTACTGAGCAGCACCTGTTTCTTCAATGAAGCCCATACCGCCATGCACCTGCACGCCCAGCGATGTCACTTCCAAGCTCATCTCGGTGCTGTAGCCTTTGACCAAAGGCACCATGAACTCGTAGAACAACGCATTTTGTTTGCGCACTTCAGCATCGGGGTGGTGATGGGCCGCGTCGTAAGCGGCAGCAGCCACGGTGGCCAAAGCTCGGCATCCCTCTGTGCTGGCACGCATGGTCATGAGCATGCGCTTGACATCGGGGTGATGAATGATGGGCGCTGAAGTGTTCATGCTGCCATCGACAGGACGACTTTGCACGCGGTCTTTGGCGTACTGCACAGCTTTTTGATAGGCCCGCTCGGCAATGGCAATGCCCTGAACACCCACAGCATAACGCGCAGCATTCATCATGATGAACATGTACTCAAGGCCACGGTTTTCTTCGCCAACCAGGTAGCCAATTGCGCCACCGTTGTCGCCGTATTGAAGCACTGCGGTAGGGCTGGCCTTGATGCCCATCTTGTGTTCAATGCTGACGCAATGGACGTCGTTGCGATCGCCCAAACTGCCATCGGCCTTGACCATGAACTTGGGCACCACAAACAAGCTGATGCCCTTCACACCTTCGGGTGCACCTTGCACACGGGCCAACACCAAGTGCACGATGTTCTCGGCCATGTCATGTTCACCATAGGTGATGTAGATCTTGGTACCAAACACTTTGAAGGTGCCGTCAGGCAATGGCTCTGCGCGTGTGCGCACCAAGGCCAAGTCAGAACCAGCTTGCGGTTCTGTGAGATTCATCGTGCCAGTCCATTCACCTGAAATTAATTTTTCAAGGTAAATGTTTTTCAATTCATCAGAACCTGCCGTCAGCAAAGCTTCAATGGCACCGTCAGTAAGCAAGGGGCACAACGCAAAGCTCATGTTGGCCGAATTGAGCATTTCACCGCATGCAGCACCAATGGTTTTAGGCAAACCCTGACCACCAAAATCTGTGGGGTGCTGCAAACCTTGCCAACCGCCTTCACCGTACTGCTTGAAGGCATCTTTGAAACCTGGCGTGGTTTTCACTTCGCCGTTGGCGAATGCGGATGGGTTTTTGTCACCTTCCCAGTTCAGGGGCGCCAGTACTTCTTGGTTTAACTTGGCGCACTCTTCCAGCACAGCTTGTGCGGTTTCCAAACCAGCGTCTTCAAAGCCAGGCATTTGGGACACTTGGTCAATTCGGGCCAAGTGTTCAATGTTGAAAAGCATGTCCTTCAGGGGGGCAACGTAACTCATTTCATTCTCCGAACAAAAGAAAGGCACCACAAAGGATGCCTTTCAAAATCACAAGTCAAATCATTCGCTTCACAGCGCGTTGGTCAGCTCGGGCACTGCCGTGAACAAATCAGCTTCTAAACCATAGTCAGCGACGCTGAAGATAGGCGCTTCGGGATCTTTGTTGATGGCCACGATGACCTTGCTGTCCTTCATGCCGGCCAAGTGCTGAATGGCACCAGAGATGCCGCAAGCCACATACAACTGAGGCGCCACAATCTTGCCGGTTTGACCCACTTGCCAATCGTTAGGCGCATAGCCTGCATCCACGGCTGCGCGGCTGGCACCCATCGCTGCACCCAGCTTGTCGGCCAAAGGCGTCATCACTTCAGCAAACTTTTCTGCGCTGCCCAATGCACGGCCACCCGACACAATGATCTTGGCTGCTGTGAGTTCAGGACGGTCGTTCTTGGCAATCTCGCTGCCCTTGAAAGCGCTCTTGCCGCTGTCGGCTGTTGCTGCTGCAGACTCAACAGAAGCAGAACCACCCGTGGCCGCTGCTGCATCAAAACCTGTTGTGCGAACCGTCAAAACTTTGACTGCGTCTTTGCTTTGCACCGTGGCGATGGCGTTGCCTGCATAAATGGGACGCTCGAAGGTGTCAGCAGACACCACCAAAGTCACGTCGCTCAATTGGGCCACATCCAACTTGGCTGCCACGCGGGGCGCCACGTTTTTGCCGCCTGCTGTAGCGGGGAACAAGATGTGGGTGTAGTTGCTGGCGATAGCCAACACCTGGGCTGCCACGTTTTCGGCCAATCCATGCGCCAGACCTTCTGCATCAGCATGAATCACTTTGGAGACGCCTGCAATTTGAGCAGCAGCTTGTGCGGCAGCAGCGGCGTTGTGACCGGCCACCAAAACGTGCACATCACCACCGCAAGCCACAGCGGCTGTGACGGTGTTCAAAGTTGCACCCTTGATGGATGCGTTGTCGTGTTCTGCAATAACCAAAGAAGCCATGATTAAATTACCTTTGCTGTGTTCTTCAACTTATCAACCAATGTCGCCACATCGGGCACCTTGATACCAGCAGAGCGCTTGGGTGGCTCAGACACTTTCAGGGTTGTGATGCGAGGCGCAACATCGACACCCAAATCTTCGGGCTTGAAAATATCGAGTTGTTTTTTCTTCGCCTTCATGATGTTGGGCAAAGTCACATAGCGTGGCTCGTTCAAACGCAAGTCGGTGGTGATGACTGCTGGCATGGACAAAGACAAAACTTCCAAGCCACCATCCACTTCGCGTGTCACTTGCGCTTTGCCGTCCACCACTTCCACTTTGGAGGCGAAGGTGGCTTGCGGCAAGTCGGCCAAGGAAGCCAGCATTTGACCTGTTTGGTTGCAATCATCGTCAATGGCTTGTTTGCCCAAGATGATCAAACCAGGTTGTTCTTTGTCGACCAGGGCTTTGAGCAACTTGGCGACAGCCAAGGGTTGTAATTCGAGGTCGGCGGGTGTTTCCACCAAGATGCCGCGATCGGCACCAATGGCCATGGCCGTGCGCAATGTTTCTTGGCACTGCGTCACGCCGCAAGACACTGCGATCACTTCTGTGGCAATGCCCTTCTCTTTCAAGCGCACAGCTTCTTCCACTGCGATCTCGTCAAACGGGTTCATGCTCATTTTGACGTTGGCGATGTCTACGCCAGTACCGTCAGATTTGACGCGCACTTTCACGTTGTAGTCGACTACCCTTTTGACGGGAACAAGAATTTTCATTGCCAAATCTCCAAGATAAAAACAGGCTCGTTAACGCCTTTTGTTTGATTGACGTTAACGTAAACGTCAATTGTGCCCGAATCTCTGATTTTCTCAAGACCCCAGCCCAAAAAAGCACGGTCGTTCGAATTTTATATCAGGCAAGCCCGTGCTCGAGACCGGAAAACCTCGGGAATTCACCGACCAATCGGTTGGTGAATCAGCGTTACCATGATTGGCGCAGGGTTTTATCCCGAAGCTCTCTTGCACGACCCAAGTTCGCTTGATCTGCAAACTCTTATTCATTGACCGGAGACCCTCCATGAAAAAGTCGCTTTTGTCCGTCACCCTGTTGGCAATGACCACCTGGGCTGCTCAAGCTCACGCGGAAACGGTGCTGACCGTCTCTAGTTGGTTGCCCCCCTCTCACACCGCCTCTATGGCTCAAAAAGAATGGTGCGACCTGCTTGAAAACAACACCAAAGGCCGCATCAAATGCAACATTTTGCCCCGTGGCGTCACGCCTGCGCCAGGCACCTACGATGCCGTGAAAAATGGTCTTGCCGATTTGTCTTACACGGTCCATGGCTACACACCTGGCCGTTTTGTTCACACGCAAATGACGGAACTGCCTTTCTTGGGCAACAGTGCCGAAACAATTTCTGTGGCACTGAGCCGCGTCACAAGCAAATACCCAGAGTTTGCAGCAGAGCACCAAGGCGTCAAAGTGATTTCATTGTTCTCACATGGCCCTGGCATTGTGTTCAACGTGAAGCGCCCTATCACCAAAGTCGAAGACTTGAGCGGCCTTAAGTTCCGCGTCGGCGGCGGCATGGTGAACGAGATGTCCAAAGCCCTCAACATGAACGTCACGCTCAAGCCTGCACCCGACTCCTATGAGTTGCTGTCCTCTGGGGTGATGGACGGCACACTGTTCCCGGCTGAATCCACCGAATCATTCAAGATCGACAAGATCATCAAACACGCCACCACCTTCCCCGGCGGTTTGTACAACACCAGCTTCGTCTTCATGATGAACCAAGCCAAGTACGACAAGTTGTCGCCTGAAGACAAGAAGGCCGTTGACGATATCTCTGGCGAAACAGCTGCGCGCATTTTTGGCCGAGGCTGGGACAAAGTTGATCGCCGTGCTTTTGCCCTCATGCAGGTCAACAACGTGGTGGTGACCAAGGCCGATGCCAAGTTTGTGGCAGACGTCAAAGCCAAAACACAACCCTTGGAGCAAAACTGGATTGCAGCATCGAAAGCCAAAGGCTTGAAAGACCCCGCCAAGGTTTTGGCTGAGTTCCGTGCTGAAATCGCCAAGCTTGAAAAATGATGGTGGCATAACGCCTCGGCGCGTTTGTCATTGAACTGCAAGCGGTGCCTGTCAAAATTGAGAGGTACCGCTTTTTAATGTCGCATTGGAATCTTCGTGAACAAATTTCTCGACAAACTCTGCAGCCTGATTTCTGGGCTCGCACTTTTTGCCATCATGGTTTTGACATTCTTTGATGTCACTGCCCGAAAAGTACTGGACAACTCCATCACGGGTTCTCTGGAGCTCACGGAGCTGCTGATGGTGGTGGTCATCTTTGGCGCACTCCCGCTGGTCTCACGCAAAGGTGAGCATGTGGTGTTTGACTCGCTGGACAGCTTCTGGCCCAAAGGCTTTGTGAAGTTTCAAAAAGCCTTGGTCAACTTGCTGTGCAGCATTGCGTTGCTGGCACTCGGCTGGTTGATGATTTCAACAGGCATCGACTTTGCATCTTTTGGTGAAACCACAGCACAACTCAAAATTTCCAAAGCCCCATTCA
>CANGCI010000020.1 GCA_947451995.1 Comamonadaceae bacterium
CTGCGAGCCTTGGGCGTATCCTCCTGTGAAATCAAGCCAGAATCAGTTGCGCCTGGCAAGCCTTCAACATTGATTTTGCCCACATCAGTGGCTTGTTGCGCCATGATGATGGGCGATGCGAAAGCCAAGCTAATGAGCAAGGCCAGTGGGGTAGGCTTCAATTTTTTCATAAAACTCCTAAAAGAAAATTAATTAAGGGGAACAAAATCTAAAGTGACAGTGAACTTGTGTTGGCTTTGAGAAGGCCAGCTGCCATCGGGCCACGGGGTATAGGTGGTGCGACGAACGGTCGATAACGCAGCGTTGTCCAAAATGATGGAATTGCTGGATTCATCGATGCCTGCTTCTTGAAGTGCGCCGTTTCTGGCCAAAACAAACCACAGCTTCACTTTTCCTGCGGGCCGTTGAAGACTGGCTTCTCGTCCAGTGGGATAACGCTTGTTGGCATTCAAAATGGACCGCACACTGGCGATGTAATTGTTTTCTAAGCTCACACTGACGGGTGGCTGTTGAGCAGGCTTGGGTGCTTCTTGCGTAGGAACGACTGGCTGCGCATTCGCTGGTGGGGATACTGATGCGCGAGGAACCTCACTTGCAGGCATTTCTTTGACTGCCTCTGTCTGTGCAACAGCTTGCTGCGCGGTGACCAACGGGATTACTTTAGGTTTTGTGTCTGTTCTTGGCTGTTGAACTGCGGGTGACTTCGGCGGTGGTTGCAGCAAAGGCTCAATGAGTGCCGTTGTCAGCTCGAGTGCTTCTTGAGCCACCATTTCAACAGGTGCTTTGATACTTTGTGCCATGGTGAACACAAGGACAACCAAGGTCAAAGATCCCAAACTTGAAATCTTGTGCCGTGCGTGATTGAGCCGATCGATGAGTTGCATCATTTGCGCTCGCGAGCTGCCAATGAGACTTTTCCTAAGCCCGATTTCTTGATCTCGTCCATCACGTCGACCAAGGTTTGAACTTCGGCACCCTTGTCGCTGTTGACGATGACTGAAATTTCATCAGTCTTACCGGCCTTTTGACGTATTGCAGTTGTCAACTGATGGAGTTCGACATCTTTGCCATCGACTTGGATGGTATTTTCCTTGCCTAAAGTCACGACGACTTGGGCATCTTTGGTCTTCAACTGTTGAGCTTGTGAAGAGTTGGGCTGCTGCGTTTTAATACCCAGCGCTGGAATGACATTCACGCTGATTAAGACAAAGAAAACCAATAAAAACATCATCACATCGATCATGGGAATGATCTCGATGCGAGCTTTTTTTCTTTGTGTTTGCTGCCATTGGCGCATGATGCTTAACCGCTTATGAGTGAACGGTTTAGCTTAAAAAAAAAGTGTGACAGCTTTGTTACTAGACAGGGTTTGTGCTAATTCACAACATTTGAATTCGGTTGGTTTCTGGTGGCGTTAGTCCTGGTTTTTTGCGCAGATACTCTGAAAGCGCATCAATGTCGAGTTCTCCGCCAGAGACTGTGGGCGCTAAATTAAGTTGGTAAAAGCCATCGCCACCACTTGCCAAAAAGCTGTTCACAGTCACGTTATAAAGACCTGTCATGTTGAGCGATTGTTCAGCGATTCGAATTTGACTAATTCTTTGACCCAATTCCTTTTGCAGATCGACTGTGTAGCGCAAATGTTGTGAAGGAAATAAGACCTTGGGGCGCTCTATGTTGGCAAATTGATGTTCTAGAAGTCCCTTAATCTGCGCGCCTGTCATGCGCTTGACGACCATGGTGTTGCCAAATGGCTGCACTTTGAAAAGCTGTCCAAAATTGACGGTGCCACCCCCTGGTTGAATGATGAGGTCAGCTCTAACACCTCCTGGATTCATTAATGCGAAATCAGATCCGCCTCGCTCTTTGGGGGCCGTAGAAGCCCACTGTGCATCTGCAATCAAATTACCAAGTGCAGATTCACCTGACCGCGAAGCATTTCGGGTTAATGAGGATGGTAAATGGCTGATCACTTTCTGGACTTGAACCTGAGATGCCAATCGGTATTCATTGACAATTTTTTCAACTACTTTTTCTTTACCAAAAGACGGCAGTACAGAGCTGGGTTCTACTTGCTGACCTGCCGCATTAGTGAACGCCTCACTTTGAACAATGATGTTGTGAGCTGACTTATGTTGCAATCTCAATGACTGAGAATCAATGGACAGCTGAATGTGAGTCAGAAGCGTTCCGTATTGCCCCGCGCTGGTCAGCAGAAATGGCTTTTGAGGATTAATTTTGCTGTAGTCACAAGCGTAAGCGCGGTGCGTATGACCTGAAACGACAACGTCATAAGCTGTGTCGAGTTTGTTCAATACAGGAACGATGTCACCCGATAAACCAGAGCAAGCTGCATCATTGTGGTTTCCCTGTACCAGGCCCCCTTCATGAATGACTAAAACGAGAACCGACACGCCTTGAGCTTTCAACAGAGGAACCCACGCATTGGCAGTTGCTGCTTCGTCTTCAAATCGAAGACCTTTGATTCCCTCAGGTGTGACCATGGTTGGCGTGCCCTTCAGCGTCATGCCAACAAAGCCCACTTTGATGCTGATGTTTCCCTGTTGAAATGTCTTGATGCCATAAGAGGGAAACAAGGTTTGGTTGTCCGATTTTTTGACATTGGCTGCCAAAAACTCAAAGTTAGCACCAGGAAATTGTTGGTTGATTTGACAGGGCTCAATTCGCGTGAATTTGGCGCAACCCCCTTTGCGCATGCGCAATAGTTCGTCAGTTCCTTTGTCAAACTCGTGATTGCCAACTGCATTGAAATCGATGCCCATGGCGTTGACGGCTTCGATGGTGGGTTCATCTAAGAAAAGCGCGGATGTCAATGGACTGGCCCCAATCATGTCACCCGCAGAAACCACAGCATGGTGTGGATTTAATTTTTTGTAATGCTGAATGGCTGCAGAAAGGTAGGCTGCTCCCCCGGCAGGCACTTCTTTCTGAATTCCATCAATTCTCTCTCGTATGCTTAAATGGGGCGGCTCTAAATGACCATGCAAATCATTGAATGCCAAAATGCTGATGTTGAAATTAGAAGGGGCTGCAACGGGCTTCTCATTCATTGGCGCACAGGCGCTCAGAAAAACCAGGCTGAATGCAAAGAGCCGCGAGACAAATGTGTATATTTTCATGCCAACTTCTCAATCAATGCTTGGCCCATTTTGATTCTTTGACCTGTTGTAATTCCCTCGGCCAGCTTGAATCCTTTGGGGACAAAAACCAAAATGGTGGAGCCGTGTTGAAACCATCCAAGCTCTTGTCCCTTGTAGGTTTGCAGAGCGCAAGGTATTTCGTTGGGGCCTGTGTAATCCACATGAAATAGCAGATTGATTGCGTGGAGGCGCAAACTTGCCACCAAGATGGCAGCAACGGGAACCATGATCAATGGCGTTCCATCTTCCAATTCAAAGTTCAGAACTGCGCGTTCGTTTTTGCAGAAAAGTTGTTCAACTCTTTTGAGTGCGATGGGGTTGACGTTCCAGGTATCGCCCGCAATGTGGGTCACGTGTGTCAGTGTTGCATTGGCAGGCGCATGAAAACGGTGGTACATGCTGGAAGTCAGGCGAAGTGTGACGTAAGTGCCGTTTTTCAAAGACTCTACCAATTCACCGGTTCTGGGCGTAAATCCCATTAGGCTGGAAAGGCTGTATGGAAAGCCCTTGGCTTGAAATACTTGGGTGTGATCGATGGTGCCGCATTCACCCACGATGGCATCGCATGGGCTGCTCAAAATATTTGCACGCATGTCGATGGTGCGTGCACCTGGTTTCAATTCACGGATGAAGCAATCATGCATGCTGTCGAATTTTGACTTTGCAGCTTCACTCAAATCCAAATCTGAAAAAAACTTCCAAATACCAATTGACACATCGCGAATGATGGGATTTCGGATCTGACTCCACCACCCAATGAAACGTGTCATGGTGATGCGTGGAATTCGATTGGTCAACAGAAAATTCAAGTCTTCTTGTGTTGTGATTCTTTGAATTAATTGTTTCATTTTCATTTTCCTGTCACGAAATTTAAATAGAAAGATGACTTCTGTGGCTCATCTTCGGATTCAACGTGTCTTTACAAATAGCTCTAACCCTTGGTGCACTTGCTTTTTCATTGCCTTATGTCAAAAGGCGCTTAGAGCTTTCGCGTGCCAAACACCCCTCATTGACAGGTCATTCCAGAATGGCCAAACGAGTGGTCTCGCTATTGCCAGGCTACGAATTCAATGAAAAGCAATTTTTCTCATGTGATGGCGCACCTGATGCCGTCGCAAATAACAGAAAGTCTGCTTTCTACCAATTGGCGCATTTGCTTCAAACGCGTCATGAAAAGAGCATTGCTTTGACTGCAGAAGCCCGTGAAATCATTTCAGATTTGCAATTCACAGGCGCCTATCGCGTTCCGTTTCAGTTCAGCCCATTGGTGCGTCAGCACTTGAAAGTTGGTGCCTTTATACAGTCGGCAGATGGCGTATTTGTGACAGACCAAGATGGCCATCGCTTGTATGACCTCACCGGCTCTTATGGTGTCAATGTTTTTGGCGCAGATTTTTACAAAGCTTGCATGAAAGAGGGTTCCGAGCGGGTTCAGGCTGTGGGCGCAACGCTTGGCGCATATCACCCATGTGTTGCCTACAACGTCAAGAGGCTAAAGGAAATTTCAGGACTGGATCAAGTGTCATTTCACATGTCCGGAACAGAAGCTGTGATGCAGGCTGTGAGGTTGGCAAGGTATCACACAGGGCGAAAAAATTTGGTCAGATTTTGTGGCGCTTATCACGGCTGGTGGGAGGATGTCCAGCCAGGACCCGGTAATCCAATGCCGCCGCGAGAAACTTACACACTGAGAGACATGCATGAGAACTCTCTCAAAGTACTTAGAACTCGAAAAGACATCGCTTGTGTTTTGATCAACCCGCTTCAAGCACTCCACTTAAACCAAGGTGCACCAGGCGATTCATCCCTTGTGGACAGCAGTCGAAAAGCATCCTATGACCGAGTGGCCTATACCAATTGGCTACAAAAATTACGAGAAGTTTGCACTGAACGAAAAATCGTGCTGATTTTTGATGAGGTATTTTTGGGATTTAGATTGGCGAAGGGGGGAGCCCAAGAGTATTTTGGTGTGAAAGCAGACATGGTGACATACGGTAAAACACTGGGCGGTGGCTTCCCAGTCGGCGTTGTATGTGGTCGCTCTGACTTGATGAAACGTTTTCGCTCAGAACGGCCTGCTGACATTTGTTTTGCCAGAGGAACCTTCAATGCACACCCCCATGTGATGGGAGCGATGTCGGTTTTTCTTGAAAAAATTGATACTTCGCAGATTGCTTCTGTCTATCAAAATCTAGACACAACTTGGAATCAGCGAAGAGAGCGTTTCAACGAAGTCATGATAGAAAAAGGTTTCCCTTTGCGTGCAGCCAACATGTCAAGCGTTTGGAGTTTGTATTACACGGATCCAAGTCGGTATAACTGGATGCTGCAGTATTACCTTCGCGCAGAAGGCTTGGCGCTCAGTTGGGTGGGAACAGGGCGTTTAATTTTCAGCTTGAATTACAGTGACAGTGATTTTGAGGAGGTCATTGCGCGTTTTGTGAAAGCCTGTGACAAGATGAAAGAGGCGCAATGGTTTTGGGCGCCACCTGAACTCACCAACAAGGGCATTCGAAGGAATATTTTGAAAGAAATGTTCGCTAAGCGTAGCGCAATTTCCGCTTAAAAGCGCATGCCAAAGGTCAAGCTGGCTTCCTGGTAGTTGATTCTCTGTGAAGCCTTGTCTTGTCTAGCGCTGGTCACTACATCGCTAAGGTGGATGGCGCCTAACTTGTAAGTTAGGCGAGTGAAATAGTCTTTCGAAAAGTCAAGCTCCAATCCGCCAGCGACATCGATGTTGGTGCCAGCCAAGTGAAATTTATCGTTCCGAACTTGGCCTAGCATGGACATGGTGATGTTACTTTTAGGAATCACAATGCCAGCACCTACAAGGGTAAATGCACGCGCTTTGAAATTGCCGAGTCCCTGCGTCAATGGATATTTTTTTTCAAACTCTAAGCTAATCACATTCAAGCCGTCTGTGTGCTCATAGTGCATGAATGAGGGTGATAGAGATTGCTGTCCATTGTCAGGGTATGTATTCTGAGAATATCGACCGGATGCTTTAACCGATTGGCCATCTTGCACGACATATTTCATATGGTCTAAATTCAATGCGATGGCAAAGTTCGCATCCAATTGACGCGCAATTCTGACATTGGTTTGCGGAATGGTTATTTTCCCTGGGTTTAAGTAGGTGTTGAAGAGTGTTTGGGGTGTTAGTGTTTTTTGTGTATCAGCAGCGCGAACGCCATACAGTGTGAAGTCATGATCTACCCCCTTAAAGTGGATGTCGCTTTTGCCATATTTTTCGTTGTTCCAGCCCCACTCAATTGACCAATTCTGAATTGGCGTCGCGTTGAAGTTGATGTCAGCGGCGTGAACGCCAAAGGCAATGAAGCTGAATGCACAGGCACCGATTATTTTGAAGCAAGTTGTCATTGATGGGTTCTCGAATTGGATTGTCGTCAACGTGTTAATTTTGAATGGCAATTTTGATCACGCGCTGAGTCTGTAGTTCATAGCCCGGACAATCGTATCTTTCAATGTCTTCCCCTGAAATGGGAAAAGCGCCGCAATTCGAAAATTTACGAAATGGTGAGGAATAGACGCCACATTCAAATTGCCCATTGTCAGTCGGCTCTAAAAATACGCATTGCTGATTCAAACAACAGTTGCCACATTGCGTACAGGAACCCGTGATTTGACTGGACTCATTCAGCCGATTTTTAAAAATGGTTTCAAAGTATCTTTGAACGGGGCCTTGTGATAGAGCTTGATGATGAATTTTAAGTTTTCTAAGAGTTTCACCATAGCGGGTGACGTATTTGGGCTTTATAAAAATGATTCCAAATAAAAGTGGCAGGAATGGCATTGCTAGTCTTGCCAATAACAGTAAAGTCTTCGAAGGAAGTTGGGTGAGATGAGGATTCAAAATAAAGTCTAAAAAGTGAATAAGAAAACTTGATCAGCTAACGTTGAAAATAGAGAACGCCAATTTGACCAGAAGTCATTTCTCTTGCATTCTGAGATTTTCGAAGTTCCGCAATGGGTTGTGAAAATGCAAACGAGGTGTACCAGGCCCAATGCTTTGACAAAGATTGCTTGAACGTCAAACCAGCACCTATTTTTTCAAATCCAGTTGGAACATTCGATGGCAATGCTGGCGCGTTCTTGATGCCTGAATTGCGCCAGTGTTCTGCGGTTGCCCATGTGCTGTCCGCATGCAGTATCAATTCACTCTCTTTGAAAACTGGCCAAACGTACGACAAGCCTAAATTTAAAGTGGTGCTGTCACCTTTGTTCAAGATGTCTTGAGTCCAATCTAAATTCATTCGCCAATTTCGGCTTAATTTGCGGTTGAGCATGATTCGTGTGCGGATTGTATTTTTTCCACTTTCAAATGCATCAAAAGACTCACCTGTACTGACGTTGTGCCCTCGAAATGAAAGGCCTACATTCAAATCGGGTTCATCCAACAACTGATAGCTCAGAGTGGGTTCATTGCCGAATTGCCCCAAATTCCGCCAAGCCCTGCCATCACCTATGCCCAGTTGCCATTTGCCATAACGAAGGCCTATGACAGGTCTTACTTTGACAGTCTGGTCAAAATTTGCGAGGTCATTTGACTTGACCCTTGTCCCGAGTGTGTAAAAAAGTTGATCTGACGCTGGCACGGGCAGAGTTACTTCTTCGTGCTTGCTTTGTGCGTGAACCCCAAGTGAAAAGCAAACTAAGCACAAAAAAATGGCAGAAAAAGACAAGCGAACTTCAAGACATTTGATTTTCAGTTTGATCTTCTGATGGTTCATGCATGCTTTTATACAGCGCGCAAATTAATTTCATGTGACAAATTTGTGCGTGATGCAACGCGCATTCGTCATCAATTTGCCATCAATTTCCGTGAACATTCAAGCAGAGGAAATGAAAAATGACAACTCAATCAAATTTAGATGCAGAACAATTGCGCAAAATTCGAGAGGACATACTTGACTCCATCGATGAAGAGCTAGAAATGGCCCTTGAAGACGGTGTCAATGAAAACGACCCCCTGGCAAACTCAGATGAAAAGCTTGCAAGAGCGCACTATTTTCGAGAGCTTCTGAGATTGCAAGGCGAGTTGGTGAAGCTGCAGGACTGGGTTGTCGCTACCAAACAAAAGGTCGTGATTCTTTTTGAGGGCCGAGATGCGGCAGGTAAGGGCGGTGTCATCAAAAGAATTACGCAACGTTTAAATCCCCGTGTATGCCGTGTGGCTGCGCTGCCAGCGCCTAACGACCGTGAAAGAACCCAATGGTACTTTCAACGCTATGTCTCTCATTTGCCGGCGGCCGGTGAAATCGTTCTGTTTGACCGCAGCTGGTACAACCGTGCTGGTGTTGAAAAGGTCATGGGATTTTGCAATGAGGACGAATACGAGGAATTTTTTCGCTCCGTTCCAGAATTCGAAAAAATGCTGGCTCGCAGCGGCATCACTTTATTGAAATATTGGTTTTCCATCACGGATGATGAACAGCACGCGCGATTCTTGGGCCGAATTCATGACCCCCTAAAGCAATGGAAACTAAGTCCAATGGACCTCGAAAGTAGAAGGCGGTGGGAGGATTACACCCGCGCGAAAGAAACGATGATTGAACGTACACACATACCTGAAGCACCATGGTGGGTTGTTCAAGCGGTTGATAAGAAACGTGCGCGATTGAATTGCATCGATCACATGTTGAGCCAATTCAATTACCACGAAATTGAGCATTCAGAAATCGAAATGCCGGCTCGCGTTCGAAATCCAGATTACATCCGCCATCCAGTACCCGACAACATGATTGTTCCCGAGAAATACTAATTAACAGATCGCATTCATGGCCTAACTGAAAGTTTAAAAACCGCACATTGTGCGGTTTTTTTTATAAATGTTCAGTGATACATTTGTTTGGGGTTGTTGTCCATCAGTTCGCCTTTAAGTAAGTACAAAGGCGCTTTGTGGTAGAGAATAATGTCGTGGAATGGATCCGTCAAAATCTTTGTCATCCATACCAGTCCGGTCTGAACATCTTTAAGAATAAAAAGATGAACAGTTCTGAACAACAAACCTGCTACACCCAAAAGAAGCCATGATGCGCCAACTTGGCGAACCCATTCGCTTAAGTTATCCCAAGGTTCAATCATGCCGAATAAGCCTGGCTGCACATAAAGCGCCATTGGCAAAATTGCCCAAATGCTGAGCAAAACTATTTTACGATTGAGGTTGTAGCCAACTTTGATTTCTTCTTTGTATTCATGCGTTGCTTGATTAATTTCGTCATAGCCTAAAGGTTCAAAAAAGAAATGACCGGACTGACGTGTGGTCATGGAAATTAGCCAAGCGATCAGCGCAGAAATGACAGGGTCTACCAGCAGAAAGCCATAGGCAACCACAAAGCTGATGGCACTGATGAGATGAAGAGTTTGGTTGATACGGCTGTGATGGTAGTAGCGGTGATCATCAAACCGTTGAGTTCTCAATGCTTCGAAAAATGTACTCACATCGTCTCCTGAAGGCAAATTAAAAAAACCACACGAATTGTGCTTGGAGACATGATCATTCGATTTCATGAAAATTCAATGACAAGCTGCATTTGTCACTGAAAATTCATCAATTACTTTTCTTCACTGATTTGTCATCAATTTGTTAAATCAATACAAGATGATAGGGACATGGAAAATCCAGTTGATATGCCCATTGTTCTTGAAGACTATCCCGCTACCCGACCGTCGCTTCGAATTGCGGTTGTGACAGAAACTTGGCCACCTGAAGTGAATGGTGTCGCTGTGACATTGGCCAAGCTGGTTCAAGGTTTGAGCCATCGAAATCACGACGTTCAATTAATTCGACCGCGCCAAGCTAAAACTGATTTCCCGGTCAGAGATTCATCGTTGGAAGAGGTTCTGATGCGCGGCATGCCCATTCCTCGGTATCCTGAATTGAAGCTTGGATTGCCAAGTAAAAAAACATTGATCAAGACTTGGACACTTCGCCGACCTGATGTCGTGCACATTGCAACTGAAGGTCCGTTGGGTTGGTCAGCACTTCAAGCTGCAAAAGTTTTAAAACTCCCAGTCACTTCCGATTTCCGAACTAATTTCCAGAGCTATTCCAAACATTACGGTGTTGGCTGGCTTAGAAAACCGATCGTGGCCTACTTGCGAAAGTTTCACAATGCAACGGCATGCACCATGGTGCCGACCAAAGAGCTGATGAGAACGCTGAGTGAAAATGGCTTCAATCATTTAAAAGTAGTTTCTCGAGGTGTTGACACGCAATTGTTTAACATGCGTAAGAGAGATGTGAATTTGAGAAATTCGTGGGGTGCCACGGATGAAACCAAGGTGCTCATTTCTGTTGGCAGAATGGCGCCAGAGAAAAATTTAGACCAAGTGCTTAAAACCTATGAGGCACTCAGTTTCATGGGCAATCAAATTAAACTTGTCATGGTGGGTGATGGCCCTCTGCGTGAGCAGTTCCAACAAAAGTACCCTCAAATCATTTTTCCGGGAATGCTGGCGCAATCTGAATTGGCAGCCTATTACGCCAGTGCTGATTTGTTTGTGTTTCCGAGTCAAACTGAAACATTTGGCAATGTCACGCTTGAAGCCCTGGCCAGTGGCATACCCGTATTGGCGTTTGATTGTGCTGCTGCCAGAGACTGGGTTCAAACTGACATCAATGGTTGGTTGGTCGCTGAAAACAATCCAGACGGATTTTCAACGCAAGCAGTTTCGATCATGAAGAATTCAGATTTGCTGGCCCGTGTCACTCAAAATACCAGAAATCAAGTTGTTCATTTGGACTGGGATCAGATAGCGGAGCAGGTTGAAGGGGTCTTGTGGGATGCCATTCGCATCAGATAGAGCATACCCAAAATCATGGTGCCGCCCATGAAGATCATCACCCATTGAAGTGGAAATTCAAGTGCTAGCAAGCCACTGTAAATGCCTAACATGAGCATGACGCTTGCATTTTCGTTGAACCCTTGAACTGCAATTGAGCGTCCGGCTGTTAATAAGTGATAGCCTCTATTTTGTAAGAGTGCATTCATGGGCACCATCAGCATGCCGCCGGCAAACCCTGTGACTAGCATCAACGGAATTGCAACCCAAAGTGACGTTGCAAACGCCAGAGCTGGCAACGAAAAGCCTAGCCATAAACCCAGAGGTAATACCCTGTAGGCATTTTTAAGTGCAACGCTATGTCCAGCCACACCTGCGCCGAAAATCACCCCAATGGCCACAATAGCTTGTAAAAGACTTGCTTTTTCAAGAGGCATGTTCAGTGCTTCCTTGGCCCATAGCAAGACGGCAAATTGAACAACTGCACCAATCCCCCAAAAAAGGGTTGTCACAGCCAAAGAAATTCGTCCTACTGAATCCGACCAAAGCATGTAATTGCTTTTCATGAAATTTTGAATAAGCGCAATCGGCCGCATGCTTTGCTGAGCGTAAGAGACTTCGGCATTGGGTATGCCGAAATTCAAAAGTGCTGCAGTGCTGTAAATTAAGATTAAAGACAACAGCGGGCCCGCATAAACTGTGTGAATGTCAATTGAGAGCGTTTCAATGAACTTCAAATTGAAATTTGACATCCACGGCAATTTACTTGTGGCGACCAGCATGCCACCGGAGGCAGTGCCCAGTATGACAGACATGACCACCGTCACTTCTAGCCATCCATTGGCCTTGACGAGGCCTGATTCAGGAACAGTTTCTGTGATGAGACCGTATTTTGCGGGGGCATATGCAGATGCAGCCATGCCCACGATTGCAAAAGCCAGCATAGGGTGGAAGCTTGTGAAGATGAAAGCGACACCCACAACTTTCATGGCATTCATGCATGCCATGAGCTTTGCCTTGGAAAATGCGTCTGCCAAAGGTCCCATCAATGGGGCCAAAAACACATAAGACAAAGTAAAAGAAAATTTGAGCAGCGGAGCCCACCAACCAGGATAGCCTTGCTCACTGAGAAAGGCTATACCCAAAATAAGGAGGGCGTTGTCAGCCAATCCTGAGGTGAATTGAGCACCAATCAGGTAGAAAAATCCCTTTGGCATTGTTTATGCCGTGATTTCTGCTTGCTTTCTGACAGTGCCAGCTTTGAAATTGAGCGCCAATTGGTTGCGGCGTCCAATGCCTTGGTAAGCAATACCTAAATCTTGCAGCATTTGTGGGTCGTACAAATTACGACCATCCAGTATCAAGGGCTGACGCATCGTTTCTGTGAGCAATTCAAAATCGGGGTGGTGGAATGTTTTCCATTCTGTGACCACCAGCAGTGCATCTGCATTTTCAGCTGCCTCATAGGCCGTTTCGGACAAGTTAAAGTGGTTTAAGACACCTGAGTCTTGTAGCTTGTACGATAAAGCTTCTTGCCCTTCATGGGCAGCCAGCGGATCGAATGCGCTAACTTGTGCGCCGCGTTTTAACAATTCTTCAATAATGACAAGGCTAGGGGCTTCGCGCATGTCATCTGTATTGGGCTTGAATGCCAAGCCCCAAACCGCAAATTTAAGGCCAGTGAAGTCTTCGCCGAAATGTTGAACCAAACGGGATACAAGCAATGTTTTTTGGTGATCGTTGACATTTTCAACAGCTGTGACGACTTTCATTTGGCTTCCGCAATCAAGTGCGGTTTGGATGAGTGCGCGAGTATCCTTGGGAAAGCAGCTGCCGCCATAGCCAGTGCCTGCATATAAAAAGTCATGACCAATGCGCTGGTCGGCGCCAATGCCACGGCGGATGCTGTCGATATCTGCACCTAGCAAATCGGACAGATTGGCAATTTCATTCATGAAGGAAATACGAGTTGCGAGCATTGCATTGGCTGCGTATTTGGTAAGTTCTGCACTCCGAACATCCATCCAAATCGTACGTGCATGATGTCTGTTAAAGCTGGAATACAACAATTCCATTTTCTGGTGGACAGTTTTGTAATTTGGGCTGTCGTCCAAGCCGATCACAATGCGATCAGGGTGCATGAAGTCTTTAATCGCTGCACCTTCTTTTAAAAATTCAGGATTGGAGATCACTTCAAACAAGGATTCTTGAATGCCTCGTTTGTGCAGTTCTTCTTGAAGGCACTTTTGAACACGATAAGCTGTTCCCACTGGAACTGTTGACTTGTTCACAATCACTTTGAATTTTTTCAAATGTCGACCGATTTGTGTGGCAACAGCCAAAACGTGCTGCAAATCAGCCGATCCATCTTCTTTTGACGGTGTACCTACTGCAATGAAAATGACCTCGCCGTGTTCGACTGCCTGTGCCATATCGGTCGTGAAATGGATGCGGCCTTCAGCCCTGTTTCTGGCCATCAATTCTTGCAAACCGGGTTCATAAATGGGTAGCCCTGCAGCATTGAGCGTCGCCACTTTGTTGGCATCACTGTCAATGCACATGACTTGATGACCCAATTCAGCCAAGCATCCGCCTGTGACCAAACCGACATAACCAGCACCCACGATTGAAATTTTCATGAAGATCTCCTTGAATGTGGGTCATTCTGAATATTCAAGATTTCTTTGCCGTGACGAATCTATGTATTTTTCGTGACGGTGTTGAAAGCAATTCGTTCTTTCAGCCAAGTTCTGAGAATGAAGGGTCACTTGCTTGTCACTAAAGCTTCATTTCAAATGGGTATAAAGAAAGGATGAATACATTTCTCCACTCAGCGTTGCTTGCCATCAGTGCCAGCTTCCTAGGTTTAACTTGCAGTACGCAGGTTCGTTCGCAGGTTCGATGGGACACACCCGAGCCAACAGCACTTGAATTGCAATCTTTCTTTAAATTGCCCATGGGGCCTAAAGGCTTGCAAGTCACTGACAAAGTCAAGCAAGCTTCTGGTCAAAAAGTGCGCATGACAGGTTTCATGGTGAAGAATGAATTGCCAACGCAGGGTGCCTTTATGTTGGCACCGCGTCCAGTTCAAATGAGTGAGCATGCAGATGGTGATGCCAATGATTTACCTGCTTCTGTCTGTTGGGTGTACCTCGATAGCTCACAAAAAGATTGGTTAGTGCCTTACATACCTGGACCTGTCACTGTTGAGGGGCTTTTTATGTTCAAAAGGCAAGAAGCAACTGACGGTTCAGTTGCTTGGTTTCATTTGCATCTTGCGCCGGATGCAGTTAGTGCCGTCCATCCTGAGGATTTGTCTATTGCTCAGCAATCGCGCACAGCTCATATTCATACTCATTGAAATTACAAAATGCTCAACATCCAATTATCAAAATACATTGCATCTTCGCTTTGTTTGGTGTCTTTCTTTGGAATGGACCTGGCCTTGGCAGCGCCTCAAGTTACTCGTTTAACGCCGCCAAG
Source organism: Comamonadaceae bacterium (assembly GCA_947451995.1). Lineage (GTDB taxonomy): Bacteria > Pseudomonadota > Gammaproteobacteria > Burkholderiales > Burkholderiaceae_C > Limnohabitans_A. Next base: position 14,451 of record CANGCI010000020.1, read on the forward strand.
CGAGTTGTTTTCAAGTGGGAATGCTGCCCCAGTGATTGCAAGGTTTTTACCTGATCAACGCTTCGACTTGCAAGCCACCATTGTTCCCGATTCAGCTGAAAAGTCGATTTCGAAAGCAGTCTTTTATATGGACGGTCAAGAAATCAAGTTGCCTGTTGCCTTGAAAACCTGCGCAACAGGATGTCAACCTAAACTTGCCAAAAATTCAACGATTGTGACCCTGCGTGCCATTTCAAATGCAAAACCTGGATTGCATCAATTCCAAGTTGAAGCCACCCAAATTGATGGTCAAATGATCAAAGCCAGCGGAAACTTCGAAATCGTGCCATGGCAGGTGGGTGGTCAAAAAATCAAAAATATCATCATCTTATTGGGTGATGGCATGGGCGCCGCACAGCGCACAGCTGCGCGGATTGTTGCCAATGGCTATGCACAGGGAAAAGCAAAGTCAGCTTTGGCCATGGACACTTTCCCAGTGTCTGGACAAATCAAAACGGCATCACTCAATTCCTTGGTGACGGACTCTGCGCCTGGAATGTCGGCCTATGTATTGGGTAATAAAAACAACAACAATGAAGAAGGTGTTTTCCCCGATGACACACTTGATCCCTTTGACAATCCACGCATTGAATATTTGAGTGAATACCTCAGCCGGACCCAAGGTAAATCTTTGGGATTGGTCACCACTGCCGATGTGTTTGATGCCACACCCGCAGCCAATGCTGTTCACACCAGCAATCGTGGTGCTGGCACGGGTATCGTGGATCAGTACCTTGACGATCGTAAGTTGACAGGCCTTTCTGTCTTGATGGGGGGTGGTCGTAAATGGTTTTTGCCAGCATCCGTTCCGGGTTCGGCCCGTTCTAACGGCAATGACTATGAATTTTCAGCGGTTGAAGCACACACCGCAGACATTGTGAAGCGTTGGAATGCTTCGCCAGGGAAATTAGACAAAGACCGCGACTTGATCGCCGATTTTCAAACTGCAGGCTTTCAATATGCATCCGATCTGACAAGCTTGAACAATTTGGACATGAAGTCGACTGATAAATTGTTGGGTCTGTTTGCATACTCCAACATGAATGTTGCTTTGGACAAAATTGATGGCCGTCGAAATGTCTCTAAAGGCATTAAGGGCCGTGTTGTTGACGATTTTGGATTCCCTGATCAGCCTATGTTGGAAGAGATGACGACCAAGGCCCTGACTGTTCTCCAAAAAAATAAAAAAGGTTTCGTCTTAATGGTGGAGGGCGCATCCATTGACAAGCAAGCCCACAACATGGACACAGAACGCTGGATTTTGGACACGATTGAGTTTGACAGAGCGATCAAGGTTGCTCAAGATTTCGCAGAAAAGGATGGACAAACTTTGGTCATCGTCACTGCAGATCATGAGTGTTCAGGGGTCGCACTGATTGGAGGTTCAACAGTGACAGATGCGCGTCTTCAGGAATTGGTGAAAGAAGGAGGCGTGTCGAACTTGCGAGATAAAGTCGTGGGTGTGTATGAAAAAGCAGGATTTCCTAAATACATCATTGCCAATGATGGCTATCCCGCAACGACCGATATCGATTACCGTCTTTTGGTGGGATACGGCGCAAATTCTGATCGTTACGAAGATTGGAGAACAAATTCGCTGCCATTACAAGACTCGCAACAGCCTTTCTCGAAGACCACGCCACTCTCCGCTTACCCATCAGATCCAAGCGCGCGTGACGTGGACGGCAAATTCATGATCAATGGTCAAGTACCAGGTAACAGTGGGGTCCATACAGCAACTGACATTCCAATATCTGCCATGGGTCCTGGCGCATGGGCATTTACAGGTGTCTTGGACAATACAGATGTATTTTTCCATTTGGCACAAGCAGCCATCAAAGGTATTGTGAATCCCAACGTCAAAGCTTTGTCAAAGCGTCCCTGATTGATCATGGGGTTGTAGGAACTGGCGAGGGAACAAACCTTCGCCAGTGTAAGTTGAACTCGGTATGCAAATACCAAATGAAGACAATCACTGTTGCAGTTCCATGCACGGTCAGCATCATGCTGAAAAAAGACACTGAGCCATCTGCGATCAGGCGTTTGCCAATTGTCAACATGTTGTAGTAGCCCATGAAGCAGAGCAGGGCCATGGCCAATGAGTAACTTCTGCCTACCCTGGGATTCACGCTGGCCAATTGGACTGCTAGCAATGCCAAGTTGATCGCGGCAATGAAGAGGCCTGTTCGCCAAAATAGCTCACCTTTGTTGATATTTTCACCACTTTTGATGAGTTCTATTGTGCTCATCATTTGGCTTTGAATGCCGGAAAGTGAAAAGCTTCCTACAGGGTCAAGCCAGTATTTGAGATTTTCAAATTCTGTGTGTTTGTATTCACCTGTTTCATGATTTAAAACGGTTTGCTGACCATTCTTCAAAGATAAAAATTTGTCACTCTCGAGCCATTCGATAGTTCCAGCTTTGGCAGTCGTAATAGTTTCGATGTTCCCTTCAAATTTAGAAATAAACACGCTAGATGCTTCATCGTTATTGGTTTTCTTTTTTTCGATGAAAAAAACCATTTGTTTGTTAGCGGATTCTTGAAATTGCCCAGGCGCAACTCTTTCAATATCACTTCTTTTTTCAAACCTCTCTTTAAGATACTGGGTTTGTTGATTGCTCCATGGCCAAGCAATAACAGCCAGCAAACTGATCATCAAGACCACTGGCCAACAGAAGCTCCAAAGTGGCTTTAAAAATTTCGACAAGCTCAGTCCACTTGAAAACCAAATGACCATTTCACTCTCAAGGTACATTCTTGAAAATGTATAAACAATGGTGATGAACAGGCTTAAAGTCAAAATGGGTCCGGCATTACCAATGCCATTCAAGGCAATGAGCAAGATGACTTCCGACGGATTGGCCTGGCCTTTCGATGCTTGACCCAAAATGCGAATTAGCATGATGGTCATCACAATGGTGAATAAAATGACGGTGGTCCCACCAAAATTTTTATAAAGTTCTTTTTGAATGCTTTTTTGGAATAGATTCATTTTGATGGGTGAATTTTTAGGGGCTCAAAACACTCAAGCAATCTGCCATTTTTGTAGCCATTGTGTCATCTCTGTCAGCCCATCCTTCAGTGATGTGTGTGGCCACTCACCAATGAGTTGAATGAGTTTTTCATCGCTTGCACAGGTCAGTGGGACATCCGATATTTGCATGGGGGCTAGCTCGATGATGGGTTCGATACCAAGGCACTGGGAGAGGGTTGATACAAAATCAGTCACTTGGATTGGATTCGAGTGGCCGATGTTCACAACGTCAGCACGGCGTCGACTTGTTCCCTTTTGAAGGAGTTGACCAATGGCATACACCGTGTCTGCCACGAATGTAAAGTCACGCTTCAAGACGCCGTTCCCAAAAAGTTGTATGGGTAGTCTTTGCCGCATTTTCTGCGCAAACAACATAGGTGCCATGTCGGGTCGACCCCAGGGTCCATACACAGTGAAGAATCGCATGCCCATCGACGTTGTGTTGTACTGTGAATAGTAGGATTGCGCCATCACTTCATTGGCAATTTTTGTCGCAGCGTAAAAAGATTCTGGTGTATCGCAGCGATCCATTTCAGAAAATGGTGCAGTTGTCCTCGCGCCGTATACGCTAGAAGAGCTGGCATATAAAAAATCTTCGATGGCGAAATTTCTGCAAGCATCTAAAACATTGGCAAACCCATTGAGATTGGATTTGACGAAGTCCATGGGCGCTTTCACTGAGTGTCTAACGCCGGCTTGTGCCGCAAGATGAACGACTGCATCGGGTTTGACATTCGAAAAGAGTTTGGCAACTGCAGCGTTATCGGACAAATCGACTGCGTGGTACTGAATTTGATTTTTGTGAAGAAAATGTGCAATGCGGTCGCAACGCAATTTTTGAACGAATAAATGATTTGAATCGCCTACATCAAAAAAGGCGTTTCGAAAGTTGTAGATGTCACATCCCACAACTTCAAAACCAAGCACATGGAGGTGTTCGGCCAGTCTTGAGCCGATAAAGCCTGCTGCACCAGTGATGAGTACTTTTCGCATCATGCTTTTAATTTAGAAAAGTTTCATGACATTGTCATGAAACTTGGTTGAAATAAAAGTGTCGCAATGCTATTTGGTTCATTTCTGCTTTTCTATGAGCAACTCCTTCATTCATTCAATTCCAGCCAGCAAACTCGCTTCGCTTTCCATTGGTTTGGCCTTGGCATGCGCAGCCCTGTGTGCTTTTTTGATTTCTTCGGATGTCAATCAAATTTTGATGCTGTCCATTCATTCTTCGCCGATCTTGCCTCCATCGCTTTGGGCCTTGATTAACTTGGGTGGCGATGCTTGGGTTGTCTTGCTAACGCTCCTGATCATTGAACGGCGCCCAGGGGAAATTACTTCTTGGGTCTTGAAAACTTGGTTGATGGGCGCTGTGCTTTCTCAATTCATCAAGCATTTTTATCCCTTGCCAAGACCGGCGAGTGTTTTGGGCATTGACAGCCTAAGTCTGATTGATCACCCGCCTTTGCTTAGCGGTTCTATGCCCTCTGGGCACGCACTTGCTGCAATTTCTTGTGCTCTGATTGCTTGTGTTCTTTTCCGCTCGCGTGGCGTTCAGTTTGTCTATCTGACGTTGATTGCCATCTTGGCAAGTCTTGTTGCTTGGGCGCGTGTTGCTGTGGGTGCGCATTGGCCCTCAGATGTCATTGCAGGCGCAGGTTTGGCATTTGGTGTGGTTGTTGCAGCTCACGTATGGGAACGACATCATTCTTGGAACGATTGGTTAAGTCAGCCTAAAGGACACTCATTTCTAATTGTTTTGCATACATTGATTGCATTGCATTTAACTGTTTCGCAGTCTGAATTTTCGCTTGTGCAGTTTGTTCAGTTCAATTTGGCTTGCTTGTCTTTGCTCAAAGCCTTTTTACTTTTTAAAGAAAATTTTTGGAAAAGTCATTGCTGAGGCTTCAAAAATGAAATATTTCAAATCCGAAAAACAATTTGAGCCCCATGTGCGGGTCAGGAAATGGTTTTACCGTATTGTTTTCTGGACTTTGTCCTTGTTAATTTTGCTAGCGCTACTTCGAAATACGGATTGGGCTTTCACATTTTCGCAATTGTTGAACATTCCATCTACTGTCTTGTTGGTCTGTACCTTTGGTTGGCTTTGCAGTTTTTTATTCAGAGCTATTCGTTTCAAGTCTGAATGGCATCAATTTGGCAACATCACCATGGCATCTGCTCTGCGTTTGGCTTTTTTGCACAATGCAGCAGTGGTTCTGGTTCCATTCAGGGTAGGGGAGCTTGGCTATCCAGTGTTGGTCAGGCAACTGGTCAATGCATCATGGCAGCAATGTATTCGCAGTTTGCTTTGGTTGCGGTTTCAGGACGGCGTGGTTTTGCTGGTGCTTGCTTTTTTAATGCTGCCATTTTTTAGCCCAGCCCTACGTATCGCTTTTCTTTTGAGTGCGCTTGTTCTTTTGCTTGTTTTCAAGCCCTGGTGGATTCGTTTATTGAGAACTCGTCATTTCTTCATGCGGCAACTCAGAGCGTTTTTACACCAACGCTCAAATGCATGGGGTTGGTTTTGGTCTGTTGCAAATTGGACAATCAAAATCTTGGTGATTTCGTTGATGTTGCAAAATTTAACAGGCTTGCAAAGCATACAAACGCTTCACGGCGCATTGACAGGTGAGTTGTCTGCGCTGTTGCCTCTCACAGGACCTGCTGGCTTTGGCACTTACGAAGCAGGTGTTTGGACTGGTTTGGGCCTCCCATGGCAAGACATCAAGGGCTTCATGGCCAGCATATTTTTAACCCACTTATTTTTTCTCACCATTTCATTGATGGGGGCCGGATTGGTGATGTGCTTAGAGGTTTTCGATTGGTATCCCATCCATTCACCGCAGGAACATTTGCATGGCTGAATTAATAAATTGGCCAGTTCAGTTGGAAGATCAACTGCTTGAACATACGTTGTCAGTTGTGGTGCCCATGTTCAATGAGGAGGAATTGGCCGGCGATTTGATTCATGCCGTTCAAGCTGCATTGTCAAGTTATCCCTATCCTTGGGAGTTGATTGTTGTTGATGATGGCAGCAGTGACGACACCTGGCGTCAATTGAATTTGGCTGCTCAATCAGTGGGCCCTCATATCCGTTTGATTCAACTGCTGCGA
>CANGCI010000021.1 GCA_947451995.1 Comamonadaceae bacterium
AAGGTGGTCTTCAAAGGGCAAGATCTGAACACCTTGAGTGCCGATCAATTGCGCGCAGCGCGCAGTGATTTTCAAATGGTCTTTCAAGACCCCTATGGCTCGCTCGATCCACGTCAAAAGGTTTTACGCATTGTGTCCGAGCCGCTGCACAGCACCTTGAACAGCGGCTCAGGGAAATCACTGAGCTATCAAGATTTGAAAGATCGGGCGGCCCAAGCACTGACCGAGGTGGGTTTGCGCGCTTCCGACCTCGACAAATACCCCCATGAATTCTCGGGCGGCCAACGTCAACGCATTGCCATTGCCCGGGCACTGATCACCAGGCCCTCTTTGATTGTGGCCGACGAACCGGTCAGCGCCTTGGACGTGTCCGTCCAAGCTCAGGTCCTGAACCTCATGATGGACCTGCAAGACCGTCTGGGTTTGAGTTACCTGTTTGTCAGCCATGATCTTGCGGTTGTGAACCTGATGTGCGACGATGTGCTCGTTTTGCAGCACGGTCACGTGGTGGAAGCCGGTGCATCCGAAGCCATCTTTCAACATGCACAGCATCCCTATACGCAAGCATTGCTTGCGGCCATTCCTGGCCATGCCGCATCCGCCCATTTGCATTCCGCCTAATTTTTGATGAAGGAGTTTTTCATGACACAAGCACCTCGTTCAACGCGTCGTCAGTTGGGCCAATTTGGCCTGGCCCTGATTGCTGCGGCCAGCATGATTCTCGTCAACCCTGCGGCACATGCCCAGTCCAAAAAAGACAGCGCCGTGATTGGCATGATTTTGGAGCCCACCAGCCTTGACCCCACCACTGCGCCTGCTGCGGCCATTGGTGAAGTGGTGCACTACAACATTTTGGAAGGCCTGACCAAAATCAATCCAGATGGCTCAGTCACCCCCTTGCTCGCTGAGAGCTGGACCATGGACGCCGACGGCAAAGCCTTCACGTTCAAGTTGCGCAAAGGCGTCAAGTTTCAAGACGGCTCACCCTTTGATTCATCGGCTGTGAAATTCAGCTTCGATCGCGCCAAAGGCGAGAAGAGCACCAACAAAGCCAAAGGCGCCGTGTTCAACAACATCGCGCACATTTCAACACCCGATGCCCACACCGTGGTCTTGGTGCTCACCAACCCCGATGGCAACTTCTTGTTCCGCATGGGCGAGAACACCGCCGTCATCTTGCACCCCAACTCAGCCGATGCAGCGGCCACCAAGCCCATTGGCACGGGCCCCTACAAATTGGACAACTGGGCCAAAGGCACTGCCGTGACTTTGAGCAAGTGGGATGGCTACCGTGATGCCGCCAACGTCAAACTCAAAAAAGTCACCTTCCGTTTCATCAACGATTCGTCTGCGCAAGTGGCCGCTTTGTTGGCAGGTGACATCGATGGCATGCCCCGCTTCCAATCGCCCCAAAGCTTGAAGCAGTTCCAAACCGACAAACGCTTTGTGGTCGAGTTGGGCAGCACGGCCGGCAAGGGCATCATGACCATCAACAACAAAAAGAAACCATTTGATGATGTGCGTGTTCGCCGCGCCTTGTCACATGCCATCGACAAAAAGGCCTTCATTGACGGCGTGTTCGAAGGCTTGGCCAAACCCATTGGCAGCCACATGGCGCCCACCGATGCGGGCTATGTCGACCTCACAGGCCAATATGCTTTCGATCCAGAAAAAGCCAAGGCTTTGCTGAAAGAAGCCGGCGTCCAAACGCCTCTGAACGTCACACTCACCCTGCCTCCCCCACCCTACGCCCGTAAAGGCGGCGAAATCTTGGCCGCCCAACTGGCCAAAGTGGGTATCGTGGCCAAAATTGAAAACGTGGAATGGGCACAGTGGCTTGGCGGCACCTTCAAAGGCAACTTTGACCTCACCGTCATCAACCACGTCGAGCCGCTCGATTACATGGCCTATGCCAACCCCAATTACTACTGGGGCTACGACAGCAAGGCCTTCCGTGACTTGGCTGCCAAGCACTCCTCCACCACAGGCGCCAAAGACCGTACCAAGTTGTTTGGCGACATGCAGCGCATGATTGCCAACGACGCTGTCAACGTCTTCTTGTTCAACGCCACCAACACCGCGGTGTACAAAAAAGGCTTGAAGGGCTTGTGGTCCAGCTCGCCTATTTTTGCCAACGACATGGCGGCTGTTTCCTGGAATTGATGCATGAAGATTTTGGTGACGGGTGGCACAGGCTACATTGGCAGCCACACTTGCGTGCAGTTGATCGACAAAGGCTGGCAACCCGTCATCTTGGATTCTCTGGTCAATTCCAAAGTCAGTGTCATTGATCGAATTGAAAGCATCACTGGGCATCGCCCACCCTTCATTGAGGGCGATGTGCGTGATGCTGACTTGCTCGGCAAGCTTCTTTTAGAACACAGCATTGAGGCTGTGATTCACTTCGCTGGTTTGAAAGCCGTTGGTGAATCCGTTGCACAACCCCTGCGCTATTACGACAACAATGTGCACGGCAGCGTGGTGCTGATGCAAGCCATGCAACAGTGCGGTGTCAAAACGCTGGTCTTCAGTTCATCGGCAACGGTCTATGGCCATTCATCTGCGCCACCTTGGAACGAACAGGTACCCACCTCGCCGGCCAATCCGTATGGCCGAAGCAAACTCATGGTGGACCACATCATGGCCGATGTGGCTGCGGCAGATGCGACCTGCGCCATGACTTCTTTGCGGTATTTCAATCCAGTGGGGGCCCATCCCAGTGGGCAAATGGGCGAAGACCCGCAAGGTGTTCCTAACAACCTCATGCCCTATTTGTCACAAGTGGCCGTTGGCCGGCGTGAGGCGCTCCAAATTTATGGCAAGGACTACAACACCCCGGATGGCACTGGCGTGCGTGATTACATTCACGTGAACGATTTGGCCAAGGGTCATGTGGCAGCCTTGGCCTATGCGCATGGACGCGCTGGCCATCACGTGTTCAACTTGGGCAGTGGTATCGGCCACAGTGTGTTGGACATGTTGCATGCCTTTGGCAAAGCTTGTGGCAGGGATTTGCCTTACACCTTCGCACCGCGCAGATCGGGCGATCTCGATGCCTATTGGGCCGACCCGCAACACGCGTTCAGCACCTTGGGTTGGCAAGTTGAAAAAACCATCGACGACATGTGCCAAGACACCTGGCGCTGGCAATCACAAAATCCCAACGGCTACCCTTAAAGACTGTCTTGAGGGGCTGTGTGCCATGCACTCGCTACAAAGCTTGTGTTCAAGCGCGGCAAGTTGAACCCCGAATGATCAAATCGGTGCTGACCACTTCAGAGTCGGAGTGCCCTTCGCTGAACACTCGCATGAGGTTTTGCACCAATGCAGCCCCCGCCAATTCCATCGGCTGGCGAATGGTGGTGAGTGGCGGGTAGGTGTGCTCGGCCATGCCAATGTCGTCATAGCCCACCACGCTCACATCTTGCGGTATGCGCAGGCCCGCTTGCGTGAAGGCGCCCATGGCGGTGATGGCCAACAAATCACTGGCTGCGAACAGTGCATCAAAGGCTAATTTCTTTTGCAAGAAAACTTTGATGTCTTCTCTGGCCTCCGCCACTGTAAAGGGGGATGGAATGTAGAGCTCTGGCGCGATGGGCACTTTGTGCACTTGATGAGCCTGCACATAGCCCGCATAGCGTTGCTGCGTTTCTGTTGCATGTTTGTCGCCCATGAAAACAATTCGCTTGCGACCCAGACTCAGCAAATGCTTGGCGGCCAAAAAGCCGCCGTTGAAATTGTCGCCACCCACCGTGCAATACAACTGCCTTGGCAACTGACCGCCCCACACTACGAATGGAATTTGTCGGCGCGCCAGCTCATTGAGTTTTTCGTGTTGGTCCCACTGGCCCACCACAATCAAACCGCCCACGCGGCCTGATTCATAAAGCTGTGCCAAGTCTTCCAAGTGATCTGCTGAAATGCGTGAGAAAAGCAAGTCAAAATTTTGCTTGGTCAGCTGATCCGCCAAATGACCGAGCATGGTCATGAAGAACGGATCGGTCACATCTTGGCGAATTTGGTCTTGGTAAGGAATCACCACACCAATGGTTCGATTCTCGCCAGAGCGTAAATTTTTGGCGCTCAGGTTGATGGTGTAGCTGAGCGACTTGGCCAAGTCGGCAATGCGTTGGCGCGTTTCTTCATTGATCAATGGGCTGCCGTTGAGCGCGCGCGAGACCGTCGAGGTCGATACGCCAGCCAATCGGGCAATGTCGACCATCTGAATCTTCTTGTTGTCTGCGTCTGCTTTGGCCATAAAAACTGAAATGACTCCGGTTGCTTGCCCCAAGTATAAGAAATGAATGCAAACGTTTGAAAAACTTCAATCGCCATGAAATCGACATGGTTTTTAACGCACCAACCTAGGGAAAGCACCTAATGAAGATCTTTTTTTCAAGAAATTCAATGACTTAGACGTGCGCAACAAGACATGGGGCATGGCACAAGCCCCAAATTGAGGAAAAGCCGATTGCAAACGTTTGCAATTTTTCAGAGAATCTAGGCATTCGAGATTACCAAGAAGTATCCATTCTCGAATTTTATTGAAAATATTCAATAAATTCATACACTTAAGTAATTCAATATTTTTTCTGGAGACTTTCAATGTCCAAACGAATGAATGCAATCGTTCCCAATGCAGTTGCATTGGCCTGCGCCTTAACAGTTGCCCACATGGGCAGCGCATGGGCGCAAACAGCCGCTAACAACGACACTTTGAAGTTGGACGAATTGGTGGTGACTGGCACCGCTTCTGGCGCCAGCAAAATGAAGCAATCCAACTCCATTTCAACCGTGGGCGTGGATCAAATTTTGCAAGCACAGCCCACCAACTCTTCTGACATTCTGCGCACCATTCCTGGTGTTCGTGCTGAATCCAGCGGCGGCGGCGGTAACGCCAACGTGACCGTTCGTGGCTTGCCCATCTCTGCTGGTGGCGCACGCTATGTGCAATTCCAAGAAGACGGTCTGCCCGTTTTGATGTTCGGCGATGTGGCCTTCGCGACACCCGACATGTTCTTGCGCGCCGATGGCAGCCTGGAGCGTCTGGAAGTGGTTCGTGGTGGCTCTGCCTCCACATTGGGCACCAACGCACCTGGCGGCATCATCAACTTCATCTCCAAAACAGGTGAAGAACCAGGCGGCTCTATGGGTGTGACCACCGGTTTGGGCTACGACGAAAAGCGTTTCGACTTTGACTACAGCGGCAAATTGGGCGAGAAGACTCGCTTCTTCGTGGGCGGTTACGCCAACATGGGCCAAGGTCCCCGCAATGCATCTGCCAACGGCGTGCAAGGTCACCAGATCAAAGCCAACATCACACAAGACGTTGACAATGGTTTTGTTCGCTTGAACTTCAAGACATTGGACGACAAGTCGCCTTTGTTCATGCCCGCTCCTGTCAGCATCAAGAACGGCGTGTTGAGCGAGTTGCCTGGCATTGACCCCCGCAAAGCGACTTTCTACTCACCTTACTGGGTACAAGACGCCACGCTGTCTAAGAACAACACCCTCGTGAACTCCAATGTGAACGATGGTTTGCGCGTGAAGAGCGACTCATTCGGTGTTGAAACCGAATTGAAATTGGCAGGTGGCTGGAAGTTGAGCGAAAAGTTCCGCACTTCAGAAAACAGCGGCCGCTTCATCAGCATCTTCCCTGGCGACGATGTGGCCAACGCTGCATCTGGCACCAAGTACGCAACTGGCCCCAAGAAAGGCCAAGCCTACACAGGCAAGTCTTTCACAGCGACCGTGTTCAACACGTCCATGGATGACATGGGTTCAACCACCAACGACGTTAAATTGAGCAAGACATTTGCGCAAGCCGATGGTTCTAAGATCACCACCACAGCTGGTTTGTTTGTGAACGTGCAAAAAGTAGCGCTGACATGGAACTTCAACCAGTACTTGATGGAAGCCACTGACAACAACCCCGCGTTGTTGGCCAATTCCAAAACCAATTCTTATGGCGCCATTGATTTGGGCACCAACGTTTGGGGCGGTTGCTGCACACGTGCCATCGATGGCACCTACCGCACAACATCTCCCTACGCTGTTTTGGGTTGGGAAAAAGGTGCTTTGAGCTTGGACGGTAGCTTGCGCGCCGACCAACAAGTGGCCACAGGTTCTTACAACCAAGCTTCTAACAACCAGTTCAAGCCAGAGAACACACAAGCCATCAACTACACCAAGAACTTCAATTCTTATTCATTCGGTGGTAACTACCAGTTGGACAAAGACACAGCCTTGTTCGCACGCGTCAGCAAAGGTGCTGCCTTCAATGCAGACCGCATCATGTTCGATCCTAAGAAAATGCCTTTGGACGGTTCAGGTGTGGTGCCGATCAACGAAGTTAAGCAAGTTGAAGGTGGCGTGAAATTGCGCAACGGCAACTTGAGCACATTCGTGACCTTGTTCAACGCCAAAACAGACGAGAGCAACTACGACGCAACCACACAAAAGAGCACATCCAACAAATACGATGCCTCCGGTGTGGAAGTGGAAGCCGGTTACAAAATGGGCGCGTTCCGTATCAACGGTGGCGTGACCGTGACCGATGCCAAAATTGTGGCCACCGGTTTGACACCTAACCGACAAGCCAAAGTGGTTTACCAATTGAGCCCCTCTTATGTTTTGGGTGACGCCACAGTCGGTGCCGCCATCGTTGGAACTTCTAGCTCGAAAGATGCTCAAGGTTCTGGCTATGACGTGACATTGCCTGCCTACACCGTGATCAATGCATTTGCCAACTTCAACATTGGCAAAAACGCAGTGGCATCTTTGGGTGTGAACAACCTGACCAATGTTTTGGGCTACACAGAGAGCAACGACGGCCGCATGGCTGCACGTGCCATCAATGGTCGCTCTGTCAAAGCCGGTCTGAAGTACAACTTCTAATGTGAGCTTAGGGCTGCCGACTTCGGTCGGCAGCCTTTTTTTTGGTTTTTTATGTCCCTTACACTGTCCCCGATGCCAACCATGTCAAGCCCAGTCTCCGCGCCAAAAGCTTCAGCCTGGCGCATGGCATTGATGCATGCATCGCCAGATCGTGCAGACGAATTGGCAAAGCGTATTGCCCAACAACTTCCCATCCTTCAAAACCGTTTAAGTCGCACCTACGGTGAAGGGAATCAAGTCGAAGAACTGACCGAGCAATTGCTTGCAGCCGCAGTCGACATCGCATTAAAACGCTCCCAAGCACTTTGGGATTTGGATTTATCACGTCAATTACAACCGCATTGGCACCAACAAGGTGCTGTGGGTTACACCGCTTACGTGGATCACTTTGCAGGCAATCTGCGAGGTGTGGTGGATCGCATTGATTATTTGAAGTCACTGGGTGTGACTTACTTGCACCTGTTGCCTTTTTTCAAAGCAGCGGATGGCCCCAACGATGGTGGCTTTGCCGTGGCCAACTTCGAAGTTGTTGAGCCGCGCTTGGGCACGCAGGCCGATCTGCAACTGTTAACGCAAGCCCTGCGAGCAGCAGGCATCAGTTTGTGCAGCGACTTTGTTTTGAACCATGTGGCACATGACCACGAATGGGCGGTCGAAGCACGCAATGGCAATCCTGAATTTCAGAATTTTTTCTGCATGGCGCACAGCCAAGCAGAGGTCGATGGCTGGGAAAAAAACCTGCCTCAAATTTTTCCTGACACAGCGCCAGGCAATTTCACCTACCAGCCCAGTTTGAAAGCTTGGGTCTGGACCACTTTCTACCCTTACCAATGGGATTTGAACTTCGCCAATCCCAAAGTGTTTTTTGAAGTGGTCAGCGCCATGATGCGCGTGGCCAACATGGGGGTTGAGGCATTCCGCTTGGACTCCACGGGCTTCTTGTGGAAACGCGAAGGCACCAACTGCCAAAATCAACCGGAAGTGCATTGGCTTTTGCAGGCCATGCGCGCGCTGATGGAAATTGCCTGCCCAGGCGTGCTCTTGAAGGCCGAGGCCATCATGCCCACACATCAGCTGCCCCCCTATTTCGGTTTGGGCGAAACACCTGGACCCGAGTGTCACTTGGCGTATCACTCCAGCATGATGGCCGCCAGTTGGGTGGCCCTGGCAGAAGAGAATGTCAGCATTCTTCAAGCCGTCATGCAAAACACACCCGCCGTACCCCAAGGCAGTTCTTGGCTGACTTATGTGCGATGCCACGACGACATCGGCTGGAACGTCTTGCGTCCCGAAGCGCAAGCACTGGGTGATACCCGCTATCAACGACTGCTGAAAGCTTCGCATTTCTTTGCAGGTATGGCGCCCGGCAGTTATGCGCAAGGGGCTTCGTTTCAAACCACCGACTTGCAAACCGCACACGGCACCAATGGCATGGCCTCTGCGCTGGTAGGCATGTACTCGGCCTCAACGCCTGCCGATTCCCAGCTCGCACTGGATCGTTTGCACTTGTTGCAAAGCTTGTCTTATTTCACCGGCGGCTTACCGCTTCTGTACATGGGCGATGAATTGGGCATGGGCAACACCCCCGCAGAGGTGCTTGCAGCCCGTCAAGGCCCAGATGGCCGTGAGTTGCACCGCCCCAATTGGCAAGAGGCCCTGGCGCAATTGCGCACACAAGAGGGCTCGGTTCAACACCGCATCTTCTCCAAGCTGCAGGCCTTTGCGCAACTGCGAAAGTCACTGCCAGCTTTTCATGGCGATGTGTCGGTCCGTGCCATTGAGTCGAAGCAACCCACCGTGTTGGCATTGCAACGCGGTGCAGAATTGAAGGGCTTCTTCAATTTCTCACGCCTGCCTGTTGATCAAGATGTAGGCAATGGTCAAACCCTTGCGATAAAACCCTACGGCTTTGTTTGGCTGCAATGCAGTTCCAGCACCCCACTTCGCACATTGATTGACTGATTCGTTTGTCATTGATTGGACAACCCATGAACTTGCTGAAACCTCACCTGTCGCTCTGGCAAATCTTGCAAATGAATTTTGGGTTCTTCGGAATTCAATACAGCTTTGGCTTGCAACAAGCCAACATGAGCCCCATCTATCAGTACTTGGGCGCAGATGAAGCCAGCTTGCCTTACCTCTGGCTAGCGGGGCCGATGACAGGTTTGTTGGTCCAGCCTTTGATTGGCGCCATGAGCGATCGCACCTTGAGCAAATGGGGCCGCCGAACACCCTACTTCTTGATAGGCGCGTTGCTGTGCAGCATTTGTTTGTTGGCCATGCCCTTCAGCCCTGCGCTGTGGTTTGCTGCTAGCCTGCTTTGGATTTTGGATGCAGCCAATAACGTCACGATGGAGCCTTACCGCGCTTACGTCAGCGATCGACTCAACAAAGATCAACATGCATTGGGATTTTTAACGCAAAGTGCATTCACGGGCCTGGCGCAAACATTTGCTTACCTCACGCCCACGCTGCTGTTCTTGATGGGCATTGACAAAGACGCCGTCAACAGCAGCAACATCCCGCACCTCACCGTCATTGCGTTCATGATTGGCGCTGTGTTCTCCATCAGCACGGTGGCGTGGTCCGTCAAGTCAACGCCCGAATTGCCCCTGACGGATGAAGAGATTGCGCACATCAAGTCACAAAAGACAGGCATCCAAGCAACGCTGGCTGAAATTGCGGATGCAATTCGCAACATGCCAAGCACCATGCGCCAACTCTGGTGGATGAAGCTGTTTCAGTGGTACGCCATGATGTGCTACTGGATTTACATTGTGCCTGCTTTGGCCTTGTCGATCTTTGGCACCCGCGACCCCAACACCAGTGCCTTCAGAGATGCCAGTTTGTTGAATGGCCAAATTGGTGGCTTTTACAATTTCGTGGCCTTCATTGCGGCGTTTGCATTGATGCCCTTGATTCGCAAATGGGGCCCTAAATACGTTCATGCCTTGTGCCTCAGTTTGGCAGGCATCAGCATGATGCTACTGCCCTCGGTGCAACAAACGTGGCTGCTGTTTGTGCCCATGGTGGGTGTTGGCTTGGCTTGGGCCAGCATCATGGGCAACCCCTACATTTTGCTGGCCGGTAGCATTCCCAAAGAGCGGGCGGGTGTTTACATGGGCATCTTCAACATGTTCATCGTGTTGCCCATGATTTTCCAAATGATCACCTTGCCCTTCATCTACACCCATTGGCTGGACAGCAACCCAACGAATGTCATTGTTTTTGCAGGTTTTTTATTGTGCATCGCGTCTTTGCTGACACTCAGAATTCAGGAATCTCGGGCGGCAACACAAAGCGTGCCTTTGTGACAATTTTTTGAAAACTTGGTACATCTTTTGCAGATAATTGCGTGTTGGCTTTTTCAACACACTCTTATCAACCATTTTGGTGCACACAAAGGACCTACCATGACACGTTCATCCACCTCTCGTTCAATTTCAAAGTCAACTTTGGCTTTGGCTGCTTTAACAGCCATCTCTTCACTGGCCATTGCGCCTGCGCAGGCGGCCAACTGGAGCGACACTTCGGTGGGCATGCGTTATGTCTCCGACCAATCTGAACCTGGCGTGACCGACAGCGTGTCAAAGAACGTGATGACCTTCACTCACGTGAGTGGCGACAATCTGGGCTCTAACTTTTTCACCATCGACTTGCTCAAGTCCAGCAGCGTGGACCCCAGCAACAAAGGTCCTAGCGGTGCCCAAGAATGGTATGGCTTCTACAAGCGCAGCTTTTCTTTAAGCGCTCTGACAGGCAATAAAGGCGGCTATGGCGTGGCCAAGGACCTGAGCCTGATCGCCCGTTTTGACGCAGGCACCAAAAACACAACTTTTGCACCAGCACCGCGCAAAGTTCGTTTGGGCCTCAGCGCTGCCATGCCTGTGACCGCAGGTTTCTGGGATGTGGGCGTGGAAGTGATGAAAGAGTCCAATCACAACGGCATCGTTGGCAAGGATGTGAAATTCTCTTCAGCACCTGTGTTCACCACAGCCTGGGCCGTTGCCATGGGCCCTGGCAGCTTCACAGGTTTCCTGGACATCGTAGGTGCCAAGGGCAAGGATGGTTTTGGCGACGAAACCAAAGCTGAAACCTTGGGCCGTGCGCTTTACATGTTTGACATCGGTGGCGCCAAGTCTGGCTTCAAAGCTGGCGCAGGCGTTGAGTACTGGAACAACAAATTTGGTTGCAACAATGCCAAATCATTTGTGAAAAACAGCTGCACAGCCACCACCCCTGTGATGCTGGTTGAGTACCACATGTAATTCAAGCATCGGCCACCGTTGTGGCTGATGTTGCATGCCGCGTCAAAGTCTTAAGCGGCTTTGAATGTGAAAGGCATCATTGGCAGGCTGCTTGGGCGGCCTGCCATTTTGTCGGCCAACAAATCGGCCGATCCGGCAGCCAAGGTTAGCCCTAGGGTGCCATGCCCGATGTTGGCATACACGTTTTCGCAAACAGTTTGATCAACGATCGGACGGCTCGATGGCGTTGCAGGGCGCAGACCCGCCCAAGTTTGCACTTTGCTGTAGTCCCCTGCCTCAGGAAAATTGTCTTGTGATTGCTTGATCAAAGCCGCAATGCGAGAAGCCTCGATGTCGCGGTTTTCACGTCCCAAATCAACCATGCCCGCCACCCGCAAGCGATGTCCGAGTTTGGCAAACACAATTTTGTGATGGCTGTCTGTGATGGACACTGAGGGCGCAATGCCATGTTCACAATCGAGCGTGATAGAGAAACCTTTGAGCCCCAACAAGGGTGCGCGGGTGCCGAATTTTTGAAGCAACTCGCGGCTGCTGAGACCCGCAGCGACCACAAAAAAATCTGCTTTGTATTCTTCGACTTGAACAGACGCATCCGTTTCGTTTAAAGCAGCACTTTGTGATTTGAGTTTCAATGCCACGCAGCGTTGGCCTTCGATGACGGCATCTGTGATGCGTGTGTCGTAACGCAACTCACCGCCGCGGGACACAATCAAGCGCTCCAAGTACATGCACAGGCCGTGGCTGTCGACCACATCTTCGGAAGGTGTGTAAATGCCGCCCACCAACTTGCTTTGCATGGCCGCTAACGCAGGTTCTTTGTCAACACATTCGGCAGCCGAAAGTACATACTGCTCACAGCCCACGTCCAAACTGCGTTGATAGGCCACTTGAGCGCTGGCCGAGGCCAAGGCTGCTGGATCGCGAAACACCACCAACTTGCCATTGGTACGGTAATCCAAACCTGCTGAGGCGGCCCAACTGGCGGGTACATCGGCCAACCACTCTCGCAAGATGCGACGAGACAAATAACCCAGACCCAGCAAATCGCGGGTGGTTTGATGGGCGCGGGCCGTTGTGCAATGCGATGCAAAACTCAAACCCCAGCGCAAAAATTCAGGTGACAAAGAGGGATGAATTCGCAAGGGGCCATCTTTTTTCAACAACCACTTGGGCAAACTGGTGAGCGCAGAAGGTTCAGCCAAGGGGGCCACATAGCTGTAAGAAAGTTGGGCGCCATTGGCATAACTTGTGACCAATCCGGGGGCGGCGCTTTCTTCAATCACACTGACTTGCCAACCGTCTTGCATCAAGCGCCAAGCCGTGGCCAAGCCCACAATGCCAGCACCGATGACACAGACGTGTTTAGTTTGCGGATTCATGACTTGCCATCGTACTGTTTTCCGTGCGCCAACAATTCCGGTGTGCCAATCAATTGATTCAGATCATCAAAATTGAGCATCTGATCACGCCAAGGCGTGGTGGTTTGGTGCGCATGCAAACTGCCGTAGTAGCCCTGCAAGGTGCGGGCTACTGCGCGTGCCGTACCACCCGGGAAAATCACAATTCTGAAACCACGCTCACCCAATTCATGGGCGCTTTGAATGGGTGTTTGACCGCCTTCCACCATGTTGGCCAGCAATGGAATGCGGTGCGCAAACTGGGCACAAGCCTGGTCCATTTGTTCGGGGGTGCGCAACGCTTCAATGAACAATGCATCGACACCGCAAGCCAAATAGGCTTCTGCTCGTTCGAGCGCAGCCTCTAAACCTTCCACGGCCAATGCATCCGTGCGCGCCAAAATCAAAGTGTTGCTGCTGTGACGCGCGTCCAGTGCCGCTTTCAACTTGCCTTGCATCTCTGACACAGGCACCACACCTTTGCCATCCAAATGACCACAGCGCTTGGGAAAGGTTTGATCTTCAATTTGAATCATTGCAGCACCCGCACGTTCAAAATCTCGCACAGTGCGCTGCGTGTTGAGGGCATTGCCAAAACCCGTATCAGCGTCCACGATCACGGGCACGCGAATGCGATCGGTGATGTGCGCCAAAGTTTGTGCCACTTCGGTTGCGGTGGTGAGGCCAATGTCTGAGCGCCCCAAGCGGGTGTAAGCGATGGACGCGCCCGACAAATACAGGGCTTCAAATCCGGCTTGCTCAGCAATCAACGCACTGAAGGCATCGTAGACACCCGGGGCCAACAAAGCCTTTTGCTGCGTCAGTCTTTGGGCCAAGTTGGCTGGGTGGGTGGCTTTGGAAGTCATCTTGTTTTCTCCGAAATGGTTTGTGCAACGGCAAGTGCCGCAATGTGGCCACCTGCAATGGCACTGAGCAAGCCGTTGCCTGATAAATAGCCCCACACCTCAGCGCCAGAAACGCCCCGTGCGGCACCGCCGGCAGCATACAAATTGGGCAATGGCTCGCCATGGGGTTTGAGCACTTGGCACTGTGCATTGATGTTCAAGCCACCCTGTGTGTGAAACAAGGCACCGGTGACTTTGATGGCATGGAAGGGGGCTTCTAAGGCGCGCTTGAAAGTGCGGCCCCAAGCATCTTTTGCATTGTTTGGATTCACTGCAGACAAGGTGTTTGCCAGGGTCTCAACAGGGCACCCCACAATGGCCGCCAAAGACGCGACATCGGCAGCAGACTTCACTGCACCGGCCGCTTGCGCTGCCACAAAATCTGGAAAGTCTTGCGCAAAACGCAGCAGCTGGTTGTCAAATACGTTCCATGCCACGCCATCGGGCTGATTCAAAACTTGAACAGCCGCTTCTGAGTAGCCTTGGGTCTCATCGTGAAAACGCTGACCCAAGGCGTTGATCTGCACGCCGCCCTCCATCATCAGTGCCCACGAAATGAGACTGCCTTGCGGAATGGCCCACGAGCCATGGCCTTGGTAGGCCCCCATGTCGGCCAAGGCAGCGCCCAACTGCAAGCCCCAGGCAACGGCACTCCCGTCGTTGCCCACGTGACCGGCATACTGCGCATCTTTCATGGCGGGCAAGTGTTGCTTCACCATGTCGGCATTGCCGCCAAATCCGTTGCAAGCCAAGATGACGGC
Organism: Comamonadaceae bacterium; assembly: GCA_947451995.1. Classification (GTDB taxonomy): domain Bacteria; phylum Pseudomonadota; class Gammaproteobacteria; order Burkholderiales; family Burkholderiaceae_C; genus Limnohabitans_A. The sequence goes on from CANGCI010000021.1 coordinate 14,229, forward strand.
GTCGCAAGTTAAGTGGCCGGTCAAACCATCCGGTTGTGAATAGCTGAGGCTGTTGATGCGGCCTGTGTCATCGGCATGCAGCGCCGTCACTTGCGCCTGCGTTAACACGACCACACCGGCCGCATCGGCGGCTGCGCGCAAACGGGTCATCAAACCTTCGCCCGTTTTTTCGGGGACAGCATGCATGCGGTGCACGCTGTGACCAGGGTACAAAAACTGGTCCAGCAATTGCCAAGGGATGTGATGATGCGCCTCCAATGCGTCCATCGCAGGGCCAATGGCCTCGCTGTAGGCCTTGACCAAAGCAGGCGCGGCTTGGCCATGGGCTTTGTGTTGAATGTCTTGTGCAAACAATTCAGGCGAGTCTTCAACTTCGGCAGCTTTTTGCACACGGGTTGCGGGTGCAGGCACAAAACCTGAGGACAAGGCGGTCGATCCAGCCGGCACCGCGTCGCGCTCAAGCACCACACACTCAATGCCTTGTCGGTGCAAAGCCAATGCCGCTGTCAGGCCGCAGGCACCTGCTCCCACAATGGCCACAGGTGTGTGGATGGTTTCTTCCATGACGCTCATGCCAGGCTGCTGACAAATTCACTGCAAGTTGTGACTTTGCTAATCGAGGCCAAGTCGGCCAATGAGGCTTGATGCAAAGCATCGCTGAACGCAGCGCAGCCATCGCTCAAGACCACCACGTTGTAATCGCGCAAGTGGGCATCACGTGCGGTACTGGCCACACCGCCATTGGTCACAATGCCGCACACCACCACGTTTTCAATGCCCGCTTTGCGCAGTACCCAATCGAGTTGGGTGTTGAAAAATGCAGAGTACGCCACTTTACAAACTACCAAGTCCACGCAATTTCGGAGTTCTGGCACATTGGCTTGACCCACACTGCCCGGTGCAAAATCGCCTTTGCGCAAGAAGGGGCGCTTCTCGAGCAAGTGGGGCGACACCATCGGTTCGCCTTTGGCATCGGGCCACAAAGTGAATTGACTGGCCGCTACATAGCCCCCCTGGGCTTTCAAAGCTTTGGCCACAGGCGCTACGCGCGCAGGCAACAACAAGGCTTCTGCACTGACGGTGTTGCCACGCGCATAAGCGCCTTGCGGCGACAAAAAGTCGTTTTGCAAATCCACAATGAGCAAGGCGGTGCGTGTCGCTGCGATGTTTGAATGCTGGGTCATGACAAAACTTTCTTCATGGAAGCGTACGCTGAATTCAAACTTGTGCGGTGACCAGCAAATTGCCCATGGCATCCACTTTGGCTTCAAAGCCTGGCTCCAACCACACAGTCGTGTCGGCCTGTTCCAAAATGGCCGGGCCATTCACCTTGGCGCCAATAGGCAATTCCAATCGGGCGTAGCGCTGGGCATCCCACCACTGACCTTGGTGGTACACACGCTGCACGCCCAAAGGCTGCGTGCTGCCGGCACCCACGGGTGCCAACACCGACAAATCAAATTTGGGTCGACGGCCAATGCGGGCATAGCGCAAGTTCATGACGCGAATCACGGGGCCTTCGAGCACGCGGCCAAAAGCGTTTTGATACGCTTCAGTGAACGCTTGGCGCAAACCCTCGGCTGACAACTGCGAACGTTGCACGTTCACTTGCAGTGTGTGGGTTTGGCCGGTAAACAGCATGTCGAGCGCAATGTTTTCATCCACCGCGACAAAGCGCACCCCCGCAGAATCAAGGCGAGCTTGGCAAGCCTCTGCCAATTGGTCGATCCGTGCCAACACCTCTGTGAAGTTCACGTCACTCAAAGCTTGGTTCAAAGTTTGCACGGCGTCATGGCGCATGTCGGCCATCACACAGCCCAAGGCCGATGTTACGCCGGGGTAACGTGGCACGATGCCTGTGGCCACGCCCACTTCGCGCATCATGGCGCACACATGCAAGCCACCACCGCCGCCAAAAGGCATGTAAGCAAACTGTCGTGGGTCGTGACCTTTTTCAATGGACACCACGCGCACAGCACCGGCCATCTTGGCATTGGCCACCGTCAAAATGGCTTCGGCTGCTTCCAAAGTGCTGAGACCCAAAGGCTCTGCCACATGCTTTTGAATGGCCTGCTCCGACAGGTCCGCACGCAAGGCTTGCAACAAGCCGCCGCCCAAAGGACGGTCTGCAGCGATGCGGCCCAATAACACATTGGCATCGGTCACAGTAGGTCGTGTGTTGCCACGGTCGTAGCAAGCCGGGCCTGGCACACTGCCGGCCGATTCGGGGCCCACTTGCAACATGCCACTGGCATCTACAGATGCAATGGAGCCGCCGCCTGCGCCAATGGTTTCAATTTGGATCATGGGGGAGCGCACCACCAAGCCAAACTCAATGGAGGTTTGCGCCGCCAAGGCCGCTTCGCCTTGCGCCACCAAGGACACATCAAACGAGGTGCCGCCCATGTCACCGGTCATCACATTGGGGTAACCAGCTGCGCGTGCAATGGCCGCACAAGCCATGACACCCGCGGCAGGGCCAGACAAGGCAGTACGAACCGGCACATCGCATGCCGTTTGACGCGACATAACGCCGCCATTGCTTTGAACAATCAGCAATTCGCCTTCAAAGCCTTGGCCACGCAAATCAGATTCCAAGCGCGTCAAATAACTGCCCACCACGGGCTGCAAAGCCGCATTCAAGGTTGCTGTAGAGCAGCGCTCAAACTCGCGAATTTCGGGCAAGACTTCGCTGGCCGCGGTCACGTGAGGGTTGGGCCACATGGCGCGCACGGCCGCCACGGCGGCTTGCTCGTTGGCCATGTTGGCATAGGCATTGATGAAGAACACGCACACCGCTTCGCAACCAGCGTCTAGCAAAGCTTGCGCTTGCGCTTTGACTTGATCGATGTCGACAGGCGTGTGAATTTGACCATCGGCCAACACGCGCTCGTCCACTTCCAAACGCAAAGCACGTGGCACGATGGGCGTGAAGCTGCCGCGCAAGCCCCAGGTCTGAGGCCTGTCACGTCTGCGCATTTCCAGCACATCGCGGAAACCACGCGTGGTAATGATGCCGGTGCGCGCTACTTTGCGCTCTAACAACGCATTGGTGCCCACGGTGGTGCCATGCACAATGCTGGCCACACCTGATGCAGAACCATTTTCTGAAATTTTCTGAATGCCATTCATGAAACCGCGCGCTTCTTCGCCGCGTGTTGAAGGCACTTTCACAATGCGTGCGGTTCCGGTTTGCTCATCGAGCACAAACAAATCGGTGAACGTGCCGCCCACGTCCACACCGACGACCCAGCGTTTCTGGCTCATGATTTTTCCTTTGAAACGTAGGCTTCTTCAATGTCTTTGGCGCGCGCTTCGGCGCTGCGGTCGCTGGGCTTGCCCCAACCGCCGCCACCCGGTGTTTGCAAACGCACGCGCTCGCCTTTCTTCAAACGAATGCCCAGCATCTTGGAGACCATGGGCGGCGTTTTCCAAACGCCATCGTTTTCATACTCAAACACATTGGGCAAGGCAGGCTGGCCGCCCGCAATGCCTTTGGGTGAGGCTTTGCCGCGCTCACCAAAAATAAAAACTTCGGCCGATTCTTCTAACAATTCAATTTCGTAAACGGCACCCAAGCCTCCGCGGTGTTGACCATCGCCCCCTGAATTAGCGCGCAAAGCCCATTGCGTAAAGCGCACAGGATAAGCCGCTTCCAAAATTTCCAAAGGCGGAATGGTGGCGGTCGAAATGGGCGCATTGCTGTGCGACAAACCATCGGCATCAGAATGACCGCCATGGCCGCCGCCAAAGAAGCTGAACATCACCCAGCGCTGGCCTTTGCGTTTTTCATCGGTGCGATGGCCTGCAATCGACAACGCATTGATGGTGCCGTAGGCATGCGCCACTGCGCGTTTGGGATCGGCCAGTGCCGTGGCACTGAAGATCACATCGATCATGCGCAAAATGGTTTCGGTGTAGCCACCCACGGGACGTGGACGTTCTGCACTGATCACCAAGCGATCGGGAATGATGAAATCGACGGCATCAAGCACACCGGCATTGGCCGGCACATCAGGAAAGACGTGCTTCAAAGCCACATAACAAGCCGCTACTGCGGTCGCCTTGGAAATGTTCACAGGGCCGGCACACTGCGCAGACGTGCGAGAAAAATCCAAGGTCAAACGATCGCCCTTGACTGTCATGTCCAAGGCAATGGTGAGTGGTGTGTCGACCACACCGTCGTTGTCCAGCAGGTCTTCGAAGCTGTAGCAACCGTCGGGCAAGCTGGCAATGTGCGAGCGCATCAAGCGCACTGCGCGCGAGCGCAACTCCACCATGGCTTGGGCCACTTTGCCATCGCCATATTCATCGAGCAAACCATTCAGGCGCTTGGCACCCAACTCCAGCGCTGCAAGTTGGCCATTCAGGTCGCCCCAGAGGCTGTCGGGCAAACGGGTGTTGGCGCGCAGAATGGCCAACACATCTTCGTCCAACACACCAGCACGCAAAATGCGAACGGGTGGAATTTGCACCGCCTCTTGCCAGCACTCGGTGGCTGCAGGGTTGTAGTTGCCCGGTACAGCGCCGCCTACATCGTGCCAATGCGCCGCTGAAGCCAAGAAGCAAAACAATTGGCCATTGCGGAAAAACGGACGAACCAATTTGAAATCGTTGGCGTGGGTGCCACCTTCATACGGATCGTTGAACAACCAAATGTCGCCGTCTTGCATGCCACCGCGCGTGGCAGCGGCTTTGGTCGCAGCGCGCACTGCAAAGGCCATCGCCCCCACAAACACTGGCAAGCCAGATTTGCCTTGAACCAGTGTGTCGCCAGACACGCCATCGTAAATGCCGTGACACGCATCATGCGCTTCAGCAATGATGGGGTTGAAGGCACTGCGGTACAGCGTGGCGTCCATTTCGTCGGCCACTTGTTCTAAACGACCTTTTAAAACCGCCAAGGTGACGGGATCAAGGGCCGTTGAATTGGAAAGCTTTCGCTCACTCATTGGATTTCCATTCATTGCGAAAAATTCAGGAGAACAGATGGGCGCTCAATGGCGGTTGAGACTTCAAGGCCATGCGCTGTTTCAACACATTGACCAAGCCGCCCGCCTTCACCATGTCCATCAAAAAGGAAGGCACAGGCGAACAAGCCAGCAAGCGCCCGGAAGAGGTCAACACATGAGGTGTTGTGCCTTCGTAGGTCAATTGCACGTGTTCGTTTTCTTGCAAACTGTCGGCCTCTGGGCATGTCAACAACAAGAGACCTAAGTTGAAAGCGTTTCTGAAAAACAAGCCACTGTAAGAAGGGGCAATGACGGCCGCAAGACCCAAGTGTTTCAATGCGCCTGCCGCTTGTTCTCTGGAGGAGCCAATGCCAAAGTTAGACCCCGCCACCAGCACATCGCCGGGTTTCACTTCATTTGCAAAATCTGTGCGGTGCACTTCCAAGCAATGGGCGGCAATCACCTCAATGCCGTGCTTCATGTAGGCACCTGGCGCCAAGGCATCGGTGTCGATGTTGGCGCCCACGCGCCAAACCTTGTGGCTTGTGATGGCGTTTTGGCTCATGACAACACCTCGCGCACATCAGAGATGCGACCCGTCACTGCAGCAGCAGCCACAGACCAAGGCGAGGCCAAATAAACTTGCACACTGGCGGGACCCATGCGACCTTGAAAGTTGCGCGCCGTACTGGAAATGACCGTGGCGCCTTCTTGGAACGTTCCGCCATAACCCGCACAGGCGCCACACGAGTTGGGCAACACACTGGCACCGGCATCCGTCAAAATTTGCATCACACCTTCGCGTGCCGCTTGCGCTTGATCACGGGCACTGGCGGGGGCGACCAGCAGTTGAACACCTGCCGCAACTTTGCGGCCTTTCAAGACTTCCGCGGCGGCACGCAAATCGGCCAACTTGGCGCCAGTGCAGGCGCCGATGTAAGCCACTGTGGGTTTGATGTTGGCAAATGCGGCCACTGGCTTCGTGTTTTCGGGACTGTGCGGCGCGGCCACCTGAGGGCTGAGCTGCGACGCATCAAAATCAAAACGCTGACAGTCGGCATCCTCGTCGGTTTGGAAAAAATGACTGGCATCCAGCTGAGCATCTTTCACGCCCACCGACTTCAAGTAATTCGTGGTCACGTCATCGGCTGCAATCAGGCCCACTTGCGCGCCCATTTCCGCGCTCATATTGGAGAGGGTCATGCGCTCTTGCATGCCCAAACCTCGCACCGTGTCACCGGCAAACTCTACCGCCTGGTAGTTGCCACCGTTCATGCCGAACTTGCCAATCATGTGCA
>CANGCI010000022.1 GCA_947451995.1 Comamonadaceae bacterium
GAAACCCCGCAAGAGATTGCGGGGTTTTTTTATGGGCGCGAATGATGTATTGAAATGCGTCATACTTTCTTTCAACACAGCCACAAACACCCACCATGACCCCTACGACTTTCGGCAAACAGCACGGCATCATGTTGATGAAGTACGCCGGCATCAGCTTTATTTCAGGTGCAGTCAATCATGGCTTTTTCAGCGGTTCACGTTCTTTGTGGACTGCCGCCATTGGCATCGTGTTGTTTGTGGCAGGTGCGTGGCTTGAACACCGAGCCAGCGAAGAAAAACATTCTCAAGGATTGTTTCAATCTTTGTTCATGGGCACCTTACTGTCCATCGGTCTGGGTTTTTTCACGGGCGGTTTGCAACACTTTCCCGATTCACCTGCGCGCAGTGCTTGGGTTGTGCCTTTGGGCTTTTTCATCTCGGTCTTTGCCTTGGCATCAACGCTGCAACTGCGTTGGCAGCGTGCCTTGTGGGTTTACACCCTGGGCTTGGGCATCGTGATCAGCGTCCTGTCTGTGGTTGCTTACGAAACCTTTGACCATCACCCAGAATGGGCAGCAGGCGGTCACTCGCATGGTGACACGGCCAGTGCAGCCCATGACGATCACAAGGATCATGCACAGGACAGCGTATCCACGCCCGCAAGTACAACAGCTTTACAAGCCCTGCAGGTCAGCCGCAGCATCGAGGTCACGCTGCTGGACAGCATGAAGTTCACACCCGACAGCATTCAAGTGAATTCAGGTGAAACCATTCGATTTGTCATCCGCAACAAAGGCAAACTTGCACATGAAATGGTCTTGGGCAACGCAGAAGCCATTGCCGCACACGCCAAAGAAATGCAGGCCATGGCTGCCGCCGGCAACACAGGTCATCAACATGAACATGGCGGCGGTGCAGGTGCCATTGCCGTCAGTGTGCCAGCGGGTGAAGTGCGCGAATGGGTGGTCAAGTTCGACGAAGCGATCGAACTCGAAATAGCCTGCTTGGTGCCCGGCCACTATGAAGCCGGCATGAAAGGCAAACTGAAGGTTCAAGCTGCAGGCGCCAAAGCAGCAGAAGCCGTCAGCACCAAACCAGCATCACCTGCTGCACACGACCACAGTCAGCACAAGCACTGACATTGCCTTGGTGATGTCAGTTGATGCCGCAGCAGGCAATCGTATTTAAGCCAAACGCTTCAACAACTGCGCCGTAGACGCATCCAAGCCAGAGACATCACCCGTTAGCAAACGCGCGTGAATGTCTTTGGCCAACACTTTGCCCAACTCGACACCCCATTGGTCAAAGCTGTTGATGCCCCACACTGCACCGCTCACAAACACACGGTGTTCTTGCAAGGCAATCAAGGCGCCCAAATTGAAAGGCGTTAAGTCTTCCAGCAAGATGAAGGTACTGGGCCGGTTGCCTACAAAGTTTTTGTGACCCCCTGCATCCGACTTGCCCACCATCAAAGCTTGCGCTTGCGCCAGCACGTTGGACAACAACAACGCTTGGTGATCGGGCAACGCATGCGTGGCATTTTTCACCGCAACAAACTCAAGCGGCACCACATCCGTTCCTTGGTGCAACATTTGGAAAAAAGCATGCTGCCCATTGGTGCCGGGCTCACCCCACAACACGGGTGACGTGCCATAAGGCAAAGCTTGCCCCGAATGGTCCACTTGCTTGCCGTTGCTCTCCATCTCAAGCTGCTGCAAGTAAGACGCAAAACGTTTCAAGGCGCTGTGATACGGCGCAATGCACCGGCTGGTGTAGTGCAAAAAGTTGCGGTACCAAACATCCAACAGACCTAATCGAATGGGCAAATTCTGTGCAGGATCGGCGTGAAGAAAATGCTGATCCATGGCATGCGCGCCCGCCAAAAACTCACGGAACTTATCACCGCCAATCGCAATGGCCAAAGGCAAACCAATGGCCGACCACAAAGAGTATCGTCCGCCTACCCAATCCCAAAAACCAAAACAAGTTTGAATGCCAAACTGGCCTGCGGCTTCGACATTGGTGGTGAGTGCCGCAAAGTGACGCGCCACATCGGTGCCGCCTTGCGCTTCAAACCAACGCTTGGCCGACAAGGCATTGGTCATGGTTTCCAACGTGGTGAAGGTTTTAGAAGCTACCAAGAACAAAGTGTTCTCTGCCTTCAAGCCCTTCAAAACAGCATCAAGCTCATGACCATCTACATTGGACACAAAGTGAAAACGCTTGCCCTGCAGCGCATAGGACTGCAAAGCCATCACCGCCATTTGCGGCCCCAAATCAGAACCGCCAATGCCGATGTTCACAACGTCGGTGATCTGCTTGTCCAAGCGAATTTTCTCGGCATACGACAGCATCGCATTCAAAGTTTGGTGCACATCGTTCAACGATGCCTTGACTGGTGCAGGCAGCGCTTGCGCAGCGGCACCTTCAGCAGGATGGCGCAACAACCAATGCATCACTGCGCGCTGCTCTGTGTTGTTGATGGCCTCACCTTGAAACATGCGATCGCGATGCGTTAACACACCGGCTTGCGCCGCCAAAGCCAACAATTGCGCTTCAACCTTGGCATCCCAATGGTTCTTTGACAAATCAGCAAACACACCGGGCGCTTCTTGACTGAAATGCGACGCACGCTTTGCATCGGCTGCAAACGCATCGCGCAAATCAAATCCAGAGAACGCCTTGGCCAGTTCGCTCAGGCCCTGCCAAGCGGCTGTTTGATCTCCTCGCATCGCGGTCCTTTATGCCTTTTGCGCTGCCAACATCAAGCCTTCTAACTTGATGGCATCGACACAGAAAGCACGAATGCCTTCCGCCAATTTTTCGGTGGCCATGGCGTCTTCGTTCAATGCAAAACGGAAACTGGCTTCGTTGTATTGCACCAAGGGCAAGTCCATGCCTTTGGCAGCTTGCGCATCCAAGGATGCCGTCAATGCTGTTTCATTCGCAGCCAACAGCGCTAGCAAGTCGGGGCTGATGGTGAGCAAGTCGCAACCTGCCAAAGCCACAATCTGGCCGACGTTGCGGAAGCTGGCACCCATCACCTCAGTGGCAATGCCATTCTTCTTATAGTAGTTGTAGATAGCACGCACAGACTTCACGCCAGGATCGTTGGCGCCAGCACTTGCCGCTTCGTCCCAAGCTGCGCCCGCTGTCTTTTTGTACCAGTCATAGATGCGGCCCACAAAGGGCGAGATCAGTTGCACTTTGGCTTGACCACAGGCCACCGCTTGCGCAAACGAGAACAACAAAGTGAGGTTGGTGTGAATGCCTTCACGCTCCAACTCGGCGGCCGCTTGAATGCCCTCCCAAGTGGCGGCAATTTTGATCAACACGCGATCACGTGAAATGCCCTGCGCCTCATACAGGCTCATCAATCGGCGCGCACGCGCCAAGGTACCGGCCGTGTCAAAGCTCAATCGTGCATCCACTTCGGTCGACACGCGGCCAGGAATGGTCTTCAAGATTTCACATCCAAAGCGCACCAACAAGTGGTCCATCACCACATCAAGCGGCTGCCCCTTGTGGGCTGCAACAGACTCCGTCAGCAAAGGCGCATATTCTGGTTTTTGCACCGCCTTCAAGATCAAGGAAGGGTTGGTGGTCGCGTCTTGGGGCTGGAACTGGGCCAGTTGTTTGAAATCACCGGTGTCAGCCACCACGGTGGTATGAGATTTGAGGGCGTCGAGTTGGTTCATATCAAAAAATTTAAAACAAGGCTTGAATTATCGATGAAACAAAGTTACATTACAAACTCATTTTTATGTAACAAATAAACATGTCTTTCGATTTAGTCTTTTTTGGCGGCACTGGCGACCTGGTTTGGCGCAAATTAATGCCTGCCCTTTTTCAAGCATTTCGCCACGGCACCCTGCCCGAAGGCGGCCGCATCATTGGTGTCGCACGCGATGCCATGAGCGATGAACAGTATCGCACCCTCATTCAGTCACGTTTTGAGCAAGTCGAGGGCGCCAAGCGCCCCAACGACGAAGAATTTGCCCGCTTCAAAGCCATGCTCCATTACGAGCGTGTGGACTTGTCCAATCCAGCCGATTACGCCAAATTGGCCGGCCGTCTGGCCGAGCGTCAAACCGACCATGTGGTGATGTACCTCGCCACAGCCCCCAGCTTGTTCAATACCGTTTGCGAGCAACTGGCCGCAGCCCAACTCAACACGCCCCAAACGCGCATTGTTTTAGAAAAACCCTTGGGCCACGACCTCAAATCCAACCGCGCCATCAACAAAAGCGTGCGCCAGGTCTTTGAAGAGCACCAAATCTTCCGCATCGATCATTACCTGGGCAAGCCATCAGTTCAAAACCTGTTTGCCATGCGTTTTGGCAATGCCTTGTTTGAGCCCTTGTGGCGCCGCGAGCACATTGCCAACATTCAAATCACCATTGCCGAAGAACTGGGCGTTGAAAAACGCGGCGCGTTCTATGAAAACACCGGTGCACTGCGCGACATGGTGCAAAACCATGCGCTGCAATTGTTGTGCGCCATTGCCATGGAGCCCCCCATCAATGCGCACGCCGATGCCATTCGCGATGAAAAGCTCAAAGTCTTGCGCGCCCTCAAGCCCTGGACGGCTGAATCACTGGGTCAACACGTGGTGCGCGGTCAATACAGCGCAGGCAATGTGAACGGACAAGCGGTTCCGGGCTACAAAGAAGAATCGGGCGTGAACCCCAGCAGCAGCACCGAAACTTTTGTGGCACTGCGCACCGAAATTGCCAACTGGCGTTGGGCTGGCGTGCCTTTTTACATTCGCACTGGCAAACGCTTGGCTTCTCGCGAAGCCTACATCGAGATCAATTTCAGACCGACGCCGCATGCCATTTTCCAAGCCCCATCGGGTGGCGTGAACAAGCTCATCATTCACCTGCAACCCAAAGACGGTTTGGAATTGCACTTGTTTGCCGAAGGCCAACACAAACGCATCAAGTCCGGTCACACAACGTCAGGCGCACTCAGCCCTGTGCATTTGGACTTGGACTTTGACAAACGTTTTGGCAGCGAACGCGTGGGTGCCTACGAGCGTTTGTTGCTGGATGTGCTCGATGGTCGATTGAATTTGTTTGTGCGCAGCGACGAGCAAGAAGAAGCTTGGCGCTGGGTTGAGCCTATTTTGCAACACTGGGCTGCGGACACCCAAGGCCCCCGTCCTTATGCAGCAGGCACTTGGGGCCCCAGCGCTTCGAGTGCCATGATTGCGCGGGACGGCTTTTGCTGGTCGGAAGAAACTTAAACCATGCTAGACCGAATCAAAGCCTCTCTGCCCTCCCTCGCCCCTGCCGAGCAACGCGTCGGCAAATTGGTTTTGCAAGATCCCCGTGCGTTCGCCAATTTGCCCGTCACGGAATTGGCCGATCGTGCGCACGTCAGCAAACCCACGGTGGTTCGATTTTGCAGAAGTGTGGGCTACGACGGTCTGTCGGATTTCAAATTGAAGCTGGCAGGCAGTGTCAGCGAAGGCGTGCCGTTCATCCACCGCAGCGTGGACGCAGACGACAAAACCAGTGACGTGGCGGTGAAGGTCATCGACAACACGGTGGCGGCATTTTTGAAATACCGCAACGATGCGTCGTCTTTTGCGCTGGACCAAGCCGCACAAGCCTTGGCCGAAACACATGCCACTGGCAAACGCATAGAGTTTTATGGCGTGGGCAACTCTGGCATCGTGGCGCAAGATGCGCAGCACAAGTTCTTTCGCTTAGGCATGAACATCGTTGCCTACAGCGACGGCCACATGCAAGTGATGAGCGCCTCGATGTTGGGCAAAGGCGATTGCGTGGTGGTGATTTCCAACTCAGGCCGCACACGCGATTTGATGGACGCCTGCGACATTGCACGCAAGCGCGGCGCCACCACCATTGTCATCACGGCCAGCGGCTCACCCTTGGCCACTGCAGGTCACATTCACCTTACAGCCGATCACCCAGAAAGTTACGACCGCTACAGCCCCATGGTCTCGCGGTTGTTGCACTTGTTGATCATTGACATTTTGGCCACCACCGTGGCGCTGCGCATTGGCGAGTCATTACAGCCCGCCCTGCGCGAGATGAAACACAATTTGCGCAGCAAGCGCTACACCTGACGCTTTAGGTGTGCTTGTAAAACTTGCCATCTTTCATGATGGCTTGAATGTGATCGCCTTGGCCCAGCAAGCAAGACATGTCGTTCAAAGGATTGCCATCGACCAGCAACAAGTCGGCAATGGCCCCAGCTTTCACCACCCCCAATTGGCCTGTCATGTTGATCAGTTCTGCGGCATTGAGCGTGGCCTGTTGCAATGCGGCGCCGTTGCCCAAAATATCAGCGCGAATTCGCAACTCTTCCGATTGATGGCGATGTGACTCGCCCAACAAATCGGTGCCCAAAGCCATCTTGACGCCGGCTTTGGCCAAGATCTCCAAAGCCTTTTGACCTTGGCTTCGCACGGTTTCAATTTTGGCCACCGACACCGCAGGCAAGCCCAGGCTGGCCCCTTCATTGGCCAAAGCTTCGTATGTAATCAGGGTAGGCACCATGTAGGCTTGCTGATCAGCCATGAACTGCGCGGTGGACACGTCGATCAAGTTGCCGTGCTCAATGCTGCGCACACCATAGTCCACGGCGCGGTGAATGGCTTTGGGCGTGTAGGCATGGGCCATGACATACGTACCGGCATGCTCGGCCTCGTCCACAATGGCGCGAATTTCAGCTTCGGAATAGCCCAGGTAATGAATGGGATCGTTGGGCGAGGCCACGCCACCAGAGGCCATGATCTTGATCTGATTGGCGCCCTTCATGATTTCTTCCCGCACGGCCAAGCGCACGTTGTCAACACCGTCGACCACACGGGCCAGTGCGCCCACACGGCTGGAGCAACCACAAGGCTCGATCACATCACTGCGCGGACGACCATCGCCATGGCCACCGGTTTGCGACAATGCGCGCCCCGCCGCAAAAATACGCGGGCCTTCCACCATGTCGGTGCGTGTGGCCTCCGCCAAATTCCAATCACCACCGCCCGCATCACGCACGGTGGTAAAGCCGCGCATCAACATGCCTTTCATGATGGGCAAAGCGCGCAAAGTGGCAAACACATTGGGCTGGTTGGCGGTGATGTTGAGGTTCAGGTGCGCTGCAATCACGTGCACGTGGCAATCAATCAAGCCAGGCATCAAGGTTTTGCCTCGGGCCTTCACCACTTTGGTGCTGTCGGCAATGAACACATCGGGCTGATGCGGCACCACGGATTTGATCAGTCCGTTTTCGACCCAAACGTCTTGATTGGACTTCAAGGTCAAAGACTCAACATCCAAGACGTTGGCGGATTGAAACAAGATGGCGCTCATAGGACATTCACCCAGACATTCAAAAACCACATTAAAACTCAGAATGCCTGAGTTTGTCGCACTCGGCATTAACCCTGATTGTCCTTGCGAGATGCCCCTAGCGTCCCCTAGAATGAACTGGTCATTTAACTTAGACAGGATTTAGCATGTACCAACGCTTCCTCAAAACCTCACGCCTGCTGACGCTGGCGATAGGCATGTCGGCAGCTCTGCTTGGCGCAACCAGCGCACAGGCCGTCGAATTCAAATGGGCCGCTCAAAACGACATCTTGACGCTCGACCCCCATTCACAAAATCACGCCACCACCAACAACATCGTGGGCCATACCTACGAAGGTTTGGTGCGCTACGACAAGAACTACAAAATTGAACCCGGCTTGGCCACCAGCTGGTCCAACATCAATCCCACCACTGTGCGTTTCAATTTGCGCAAAAATGTGAAGTTCAATGATGGCTCCGCTTTCACAGCCGACGACGTCTTGTTCTCGTTTGACCGCATTCGCCAGCCCCAAGGCACCATGCAAATTTATGTGGCGGGCGTCAAGGAAATGAAAAAGGTTGACGACTACACCGTCGACGTGATTTTGGACAAACCCAACCCCACTTTGTTCAACAACTTCACCGTGTTCTTGATCATGAGCAAGTCATGGTCCATCAAGAACAAATCTGAAAAGATTCAAGATTACAAAGCGAAAGAAATTACTTACGCTTCCACCAACACCAATGGCACAGGCCCCTACATCATCAAGGAATGGGCACCTGACCAGCGCGTGGTGATGACCGCCAACAAAGCTTGGTGGGACAAGTTGCAAGGCAACGTGACCGACATCATCTACACACCCATCAAGTCAGACCCCACACGCATTGCAGCGCTGTTGGCTGGCAACGTGGACGCTGTGACTGACTTGCCTACACAAGACGTGGCCCGTTTGCGCAGCACGCCTGCATTGTCCGTTTTGGATGGCGCCGAAGTTCGCACCATCTTCTTCGGCTTTGATCTGGGCAGTGACGAGTTGAAATACGCGCCTAAAGGCAAAAACTTCTTCAAAGACGTTCGCGTTCGCAAAGCCTTGAGCATCGCCATTGACCGTACCGCCATTCAGCGCAGCATCATGCGCGGCTTGTCTGTGCCAGCCAGCCTCATCATCGCCCCTGGCGTGAACGGCTACAACGCTGACATGGACAAAACAGGTCCTGCCGACGTGGAAGGCGCCAAGAAATTGTTGGCCGACGCGGGTTACCCCAACGGTCTTGAGTTCACACTTGACTGCCCTAACAACCGCTACGTCAACGACGAAGAAGTTTGCCAAGCTGTGGTCAACATGTGGGCCAAGATTGGTGTGAAAGCCAAGCTGAACGCCATCAACTTTGGACCTTTCATTTCCAAAATCCAAAACTTCGACACCAGCGCTTACTTGCTGGGTTGGGGCGTGGCCACCTACGACGCACAGTACTCTTTGCAGTCATTGGTCATGACACGTACGCAAGGTCCTGATGGCAGTTTCAACTTCTCAAAAGTGAGCAACGCACGCGTTGACGCCTTGGTTGAGTCCATGAAAACAGAACTCGACAAGTCCAAGCGCGATGCCATGATCAAGGAAGCCTTGACCATCACGCGCGACGAAGTGTTGTACATCCCCTTGCATCACCAGATGCGCCCATGGGCCATGAAGAAAAACGTCACCATGGTGCACGACTCCAACGATGCGCCCAAAATGCGCTACGTGACAGTGAACTGATCTTCAGTTCCTTCCATGAAAAAGACGCTCCGAGGAGCGTCTTTTTTTATGCCTGCTGAGGCTCCAAAGAAGCGACTGACAGGGCTTCAGTGTCGCCCTTCTTCCACCGCGTGGCACGCAATCTTGATGCCCTTGATGTTTTTCAACACAGGGCGCTCGGTTCTGCAGCGCTCATTGGCCAAGGGGCAACGCGGGTTGAAGCTGCAGCCAGGTGGTGGGTTGAGCGGATTGGGCACCTCGCCTTGCACAGGTGTGCGCGCGCGGCCGGTGTCTTTCATCTTAGGAATTGCATCGAGCAACATGCGCGTGTAGGGATGTTGCGGGTTGCTGAACAAGCTGTGCTTGTCGGCCAATTCCACCAACTGCCCCAAATACATCACACCCACGTTGTCGCTCACGTGGCGCACCACCGCCAAGTTGTGCGAGATGAACAAATAGGTCAGGCCCCGTTCGCGCTGCAAATCTTTCATGATGTTGAGCACTTGCGCCTGCACACTCACATCCAATGCGGAGGTGGGTTCATCGCACACCAAAAACTCTGGCGCTGTGGCCAATGCGCGCGCAATCGAAATGCGCTGACGTTGACCGCCAGAGAATTGATGAGGGTACTTCACCATGTCGAGGGCAGACAAGCCCACCGACTGCAACAACTCAGCCACACGGGCTTTCAGTTCTTGCTCATCTTGAATCAGGCCGTGCTCTTTGAGAGGCTCACCAATGATGTCTTCCACTTTCCAGCGCGGGTTCAAACTGGCATAAGGGTCTTGGAAAATCATCTGAATGCGTTTGCGCATGGCTTTGGCATTGTCGGATTTGAACGCTGCATGGGCATCCTCTCCGTCAAAGGTGAGGCCACCCCGGGTGGGCTCATACAAACCCACCAACAAGCGTGCCACCGTGCTTTTGCCGCAACCGGATTCGCCCACCAAGGCGAGTGTTTTGCCGCGCTCAATTTCAAAGCTCACGCCATCAACCGCCTTCAGCAGTTGGCGTGGTTTGCGTTCAATCACCCGACTGAGCCAAGGCGCCGACACGTCAAAGGTTTTGGCCAAGTCGTGCGCGACCACCAAGGGCTGCTGGTTTGAAGAAGAATTGTGCTGGCTCATCGCACCGCCTCCGCGCTCACGTCGCTTTGCAACCAGCACGCAACATGCGTCTGAGCACTGTGGTCGAACTTGTTCACTTGAGTCAACTCAGGCCTTTCTTGTCTGCACCGATCAAAAGCTTGGGGGCAACGAGGGTTAAAGGCACACCCTTGGGGGATGGCATTCAATCGCGGCATGGCGCCATCGATTTGGTTCAAGCGCTCACGGTCAACTTCCATGTCGGGAATCGATGCCATCAGGCCTGCGGTGTAAGGATGCTCTGGGTGATTGATCACCTGATGCACAGGCCCAACTTCCACAATTCGGCCGGCATACATCACCGCCACACGGTCGCAGGTTTCGGCAATGACGCCCATGTCGTGCGTGATCAGCATCACGGCGGCGCCGCGCTGTTTGCAAATGTTTTTAAGCAAGCTGATGATCTGCGCTTGGATGGACACGTCCAATGCCGTGGTGGGCTCGTCCGCCACAATCAGTTGGGGTTCGGCCGCCAAGGCCAAGGCAATCACCACGCGCTGACGCATGCCGCCCGAAAACTGATGGGGGTAGTGGTCAATGCGCTCTGCCGCGGCAGGAATGCCGGTGTCTTGCAACAAAGCGATGGCGCGTTGACGCGCTTCCTGATCAGACACAGGCAAATGCGCCTGAATGGTTTCAGTCAGTTGCTTGCCCACCGAATACAAAGGGTTCAATGAGGTGAGCGGGTCTTGAAAAATGGCCCCAATTTTGCGACCCCGAATGCTGCGCATTTGGTCGTTGTTCAAATTGTCGATGCGCTGACCTTGGAGCAAGATTTCACCGCCGGCCACACGGCCTGGTGGTTCAAGCAAACCAATGATGGATGCACCGGTGAGGGACTTGCCCGCGCCCGACTCGCCCACCACACCCAAGATTTCACCAGGGGCAATTTCAAATGAAATTTCGTCCAGCGCACGCAAGGTGCCATGCCGGCTTGGAAACTCCACGACCAAATTTTTAACTTGTAGAAGACTCATGACAACCAGTCAAAGGAATGAGGGCTCAACGCAAACGAGGGTTCAAGGCATCGCGCAGCCAATCGCCCAATAAGTTCACAGACAAGGCAATGAGGACCAAGGTCACGCCTGGGAAAATGGTGATCCACCATTCACCGGAAAACAAAAAGTCATTGCCAATGCGAATCAGGGTGCCCAGCGATGGCGAGGTAGGCGGCACACCGACGCCCAAGAATGACAGCGTCGCTTCGGTGATGATGGCGGCGGCCACTTGAATGGTGGCCAAAACCATCACTGGGCCCAGCACATTGGGCAGCACGTGGCGGATCATGATGCGAAGGGGTGCAACCCCTGTGACGCGGGCCGCTTGAACATATTCTTTGTTGCGCTCCACCAAGGTGGTGGCACGAACGGTGCGCGCGTATTGCACCCACCCGGTGAGTGAAATTGAAATGATGAGCACGCCAAAGGCCAATGAGTCATCGGCATCTGGAAACAGTGCACGTCCAACACCCGCAATCAGCAAGGCCACCAAGATGGCGGGGAAGGAGAGCATCACATCGCACAAGCGCATGAGAAAGGCATCCAACCAGCCGCCTCGAAAACCCGCCAACAAGCCCAAGGTCACCCCCACAAACAAGGACACAAAGACGGAAGCAAAACCCACCACCAATGAGATCCGCGTGCCGTACATCAAGGCCGACAAAATGTCGCGACCTTGGTCATCGGTGCCTAGCAAGTATTTGGTACTTCCTTCAGCCGACCAAGCGGGTGGCAATCGGGCATCCATGAGGTCTAAGCTGGCGGCATCGAATGGGTTGTAAGGCGACACCCACTTGGCAAACACCGCGCAAAAAATAAAGATGAAGGCAATGAAAGCCGCCGACATGGCTGTTTTGGATTGCTTGAAACTGTAGCCAACATCGCTGTTGAGCCAACGGGTAATGGGATTGGACATGCCGTCTGAATCTTTCTGAATGAGGGTCTTCGTGGCCAAGTGTTAAACGCCAGACAGTGGCAGCGCATGCTCCACCAAGCTGGCATGCAACGCTGCCCCTAAAGGCAAGATGGCATCGTTGAAATCGTAGCGACTGTTGTGCAAAGGGTGAGGGCCAGGGCCATCGATGGCGCCTTGACCCACGCGCAAATACGCACCCGGCTTGGCCTGCAACATGAACGAAAAATCTTCTGCCCCCATGCTGGGTGGCATGTTGCGCCATACGCGCTCTGCGCCCACCAAGGTGGTGGCCACATCGGCCGCAAAGTTGGCCTCTGGCACAGTGTTCACCGTGGCAGGATAGCCGCGCTTGTAGGTAAGTTGCGCCGTGGCACCAAAGCCATGTGCCACCGATTCGCACAAATGGCGTAAGCGGTCCTCAATGGTTTGCTGAACCGCTTCGTTGTAAGTTCGCACGGTGCCCACCAAAGTGGCCTCGCCAGGGATGACGCTGGAGGCCCCCGGGTTGCCTGCTTGCATCGAGCAAATGCTGATGACCGCTTGATCAAACGCAGACAGATTGCGCGCCACAATGCTTTGCGCCGCTGTGATGATGTGCGCCGCTACCAGCACAGGATCCACCGCTTGATGCGGTCTGGCACCATGACCGCCCTTGCCGGTGATGTGAATGCGAATGGTGTCGGCTGCGGCTTGCATGGGGCCTGGTGTGACGCCAATGACGCCTAAGGGTGTGTCGGGCGAGTTGTGCTGTGCATACACCTGTTCGCAAGGAAAGCGGTCGAACAAACCATCTTCCATCATGGCGCGTGCACCCGCGTAGCCTTCTTCGCCTGGCTGAAAAATCAGCACGGCGGTGCCGTCAAACTGACGTGTCTCAGCCAAGTAACGCGCTGCACCCAACAACATCGCCGTGTGGCCATCGTGACCACAGGCATGCATCAGGCCTGAATTTTTGGATTTCCACAAACTGTCGTTGTGCTCAGGCAAAGGCAGTGCGTCCATGTCAGCGCGCAAACCGATCATGCGCCCTGGGTTTGCTGCATTGCGACCTTGGCCATGCACCAAGGCCACCACGCCTGTTTTGCCGATGCCTGTGTGAATGGCGTCGACACCAGAAACTTTCAGCGCCTCAACCACACGGCCCGAGGTGTAAATTTCTTCAAAGCCCAATTCAGGGTTGGCATGAAGGTCACGTCGAAACGCTGTGAGCTCGGGGTGGAACTTGGCAATGTGTGCAAAGGCGCGTCCTTGGGCAAAGGCATTTTTCAAAGAAGCGCCTTGAAGGGCCGCGTCGGCTGCACTCAGGTCGTGTGAACTGTTGCGCAACATGCTCAATGCCCTCCCGCCTTGCCAACTCGCAACCGCGGGTCCACCAAAAAGTACAGTAAGTCCACAATCAAATTGATGACCACAAAAATCAACGCTATCAAACACAGGTAAGCCGCCATGACGGGAATGTCGGCAAACGTAACGGCTTGAATGAACAACAAGCCCATGCCGGGCCACTGAAACACAGTCTCCGTGATGATGGCAAAGGCAATGAGGCCACCCAATTGCAAACCGGTGATGGTCATCACGGGCACCAGGGTGTTTTTCAGTGCATGACCAAAGTGAATAGCCCGGTTGGACAAGCCACGTGCACGCGCAAACTTGATGTAATCGTTGCGCAACACTTCCAACATTTCAGCGCGCACCAAACGCATGATGAGCGTCAACTGAAACACAGTGAGCGTGAGGGCCGGCAAGATGATGTGGTGCCAACCTTTGGCCGTGAGCAAGCCTGTGCTCCACCAACCAATTTTGACGACATCGCCACGGCCAAAACTTGGGAACCAGCCCAGCAAGACCGCGAAAAACAAAATCAACAAAATACCAATGAGGAAAGTGGGCAATGACACGCCCAGCAAAGACAGGGTCATGAGCAGCTGGCTGCCAAAGGTACCGCGGCGCAGGGCGGCATAAACGCCCATGGGAATGCCAATCAACAAGGCCATGCCGGCGGCCAAAACAGCCAACTCCAAGGTGGCTGGAAAGCGATCGGCAATGAGTTGGGACACTTTGGCACCTTGGCGCAGACTGATGCCAAATTCACCCTGTGCGGCATTGAGCAAAAAGTGCCAAAACTGCACCACAAAGGGCTGGTCTAAGCCCAAATCTTTGCGCAGCGCTGTAATTTGGTCAGCGGTGGCGTCTTGGCCCAAAATGAACAACACGGGGTCGCCCACATACTGGAACAACAAAAATGCGATGAACGCCACCGAAACCATGACCATGACTGCCTGGATCAGGCGTTGAATGACAAATGCAAACATTCAATTCCCTTAATTCGAACCCTGAACTATGCAACAAACAGGCCTGATTTGGCCAGAGGGGATTCCCCACTTTGGGGCAGTCTTGCAGGGTAGCAGATAAAAAAAGGCCACTGATAATTCAGTGGCCGTTTGGGATGGAAAAGCGCTTGGATTAGAAGTTGTGGCGAACGCCAAACTCGTAACCTGTGCTGGAGCCACCGGCTGTAGTGACGTTGTTGCCGCTGCCCACTGTGAATTGCTTGCCGCCATTCAGGTTGTGAACTGTGGAGTAGTTGGTGAACAAAGCAGTGCGCTTGGACAAATCGTGCACATAACCCAAGGCCCACTGTGTTGCGTCATTGCCCACGCCTGTGGCTTTGAGCTTGGTGTAGGCAAATCGAACTTGGCCCGAGCTAACGTCGTACTGTGTACCGTACATGTCAGTTTGAGTTTTGGTTGCGCCAATTTTGTTCACATTGGTCAAGTACATCAACTTGGCTGCGCCCATTTGGTAGTTGATCGCAAAGTTGGTTTGCTCGTAGTCATTGGCCGCTTTGGCTGCGGTGGTGTACTTGGTTGTGCCTGAAGCGTAGGCCATGTTCCAAGGGCCGTTGCGGTAACCCAAACGGAAGCCCATGTGCTTGCCGTCGTCTGCGTTGTACAGGTCGGAAGCGTTTTCACCCATGGCGTACATCACGTGGCCGTTGAAACCATTGAGGTCGGAAGGCAAAATGTAGCCAATGGAGTTGGAGGCGCGCACGCTGGTACGAGCTGTGGTGCCATTGGCCGCCAATGGGTAAAACAACTGGCCTGCATTGCCCACACCGTTGGTGCCAAACGGGTGCATGGACACTGTCAAGTTGTTGAAGCTGGGCACGTAATCGCGACCCAAACGAACTTCACCCCATGTGTTGCCAGCCAAGCTGACCGTAGAGCGACGACCAAAGGTCAAACCTTGCGTACCAGTAGGAGAGGACACCTGGCCCGATGACTGGTTGTTGGCATTGGAGCCGCTGCCCAAACCGTTGTCTGGAGAGTGAGCAGCTTCAAGCCAGAAGCTGGCACGCATGCCGCCACCCAAGTCTTCATTGCCACGGAAACCAATGCGGCTTGAGGTATTGCTGTCTGTCGACAAAGACACCACTTTGGGGCTGCCGGTGGCTGTGGTGCTGAGGTAAGCGACGTCGAGTACGCCAAACACTTCAACGCTTTGAGCTTGGGCAAGACCAACGGAGGCACACAGTGCGGTCAATACAAAGGGGACTTTTGAGTTCATTGGGGTGTTTAAAAAATGAGGTTGTTGCAGCGTCAAAAATCAACGCAATTTGCAGGCGCAAGCGTAACCTCAGGACCCCAACCACACGCAAAGTGTGTGTTTGGTTTACAACGCGGGTTTTCCCTTGGCTTGAATCAACTGCACCGGCCCGTACCAAGCTTGCGCATGGCTGCGCGTGTTGTCGCTGTCGGTCATCAAACCAATGCCAATCAGGGCCCCGGGCGGTTCACCGAATGCTTTTTCGTAGTCTTCACGAATGTTGCGCTCATAGGTCAGCCACTGGTTCAAGCGCTGCGACCCCGACTCGACGACAATTTTTCGAATGCGATCGGTTCGAGGGTTTTGAATGACAGATTCAAGTGGTCGATGGTTGCACCACACATACATCAGCGTGGCATAAGGCATGGGACGTCCCGACAGCGCATGGGACAGCTCACTCAGCATGGCGTTTTTGGCAGAAAACTGACTTCGATCACCATCAAAGGCCAACACAAGGCGAACTGGCGAGTCGTCTTGATCTCGTTGTGCCATGTCAGCACCGTCTATCAATTTTTTGATTTGCCAAGAAAAACTCAAGACACCCAGATGTTCGGGCTCAATGTGCAAATCTTTGCGCAGCATGCTGGCCGAAGATTGCGCATTGGCCTGCAAGGCACTGCGATTGCTCAAGCGCACCACAGAATATTGCGTCGATACTTTGCCAGGGAGTTTGACGACGTCCCACTTCAATTGGTCTTCGGGCTGCCAAGCGGTTTGATGGCTGGCAGCGACTGATTTTTCTGGAAGCGGCAAGCTGCCACAGCCCTGCAAGGCCCACACCGTGACGCCAAGGCACAGGGCCCAAGCCAAACGAGAACCAAAGGGCAAAGTCATGTTCACAGCGTTTCAGTTGCGTTGAAAGAATTGTGTCACAACATCCTGTGCAACTTGTTGAAGCTGCGTTGCCAGCCCTTCATCAATGAGGCCATCTGCACGGTACACATTGCCCACGGGCGAGCGGCCATACAAAGCTGCAAATGTGGTGCAAGCCGCAAGGTAAGTGCCCAGCAATGATGGGTGTGTGCCATCGCGATTGTGAAACTTCAAATCTGGAAAGCGGCGATACGCCTCCTCAAAAGCCAAGCCCACGGGAATCACCAAGGCACCGATCTCGTTGCCCACATCGACGTACATCGATTCTGTCGCCACAATGTTTTCTGGCTTGACTTGACGGTGCGGCTTGACATAGACATGCGTCATGTAAAGCGCCACTTGTCCGCCTTTGGCACGAATCAAATCTGCATTGAGGGCCGCCGTCTGGCGAAAAATCTCACGGCGACGAGGCGAGAGTGGCTCACCACTGCCGCCTTGCATCACCACCCACTCAAACGGCTGTGACACGCCAATGCGGCCCGGCTCAATGAGGTGCGGCATGTTGTGGTGATTGAGCGCAGCACCACCAATGGTGGACGACTTGAATTGCAAACGCGCGCCCAGCGCCGGTTCAGCAGCTTTGACCAGAGAGGAGACGTGGTTGTGAAGGCTGTTGTTGTAATAGTAGTAACTGTTGCCGACAAACAAGACGCGCTCTGGACTGGCGTTGTTGATCGGCTTGATGTTGAGCGTCTTAGCAAAAGATACCGATGCGCCAAGTGACCATCCCAACACCAGCCAAAGCGCAAAACACTTCAATGAATTTTTCATCGCTTGAAAAGCCATTCAATTCATGGCTGCAACAATCGTTGAAAGTCTTTTTCAAGAAGCGCCAGCGATTGATTTATTTTTTGTCGTTTCTCAGTCGTCCACTTTTGCTGGTCTTTGAGCTTGTCTTTGGCCAGCGCCACCATGCGCTTCATTTCAGAAGCCTGTGGGCCACCTACCGTGGCGCGATTTTGAACAATCGCAACGGGATTGAGCGTGCTCTTAAATTCAAGCTCAGACATAGGCAATTCCATCTGAGGATCAAACTCTTTCATGACTTCTTTGAAGATGCGTTTGGCTTCTGCATAAGGAAAATCAAGCGGCTTGATATTGTGTTGCTTGGCATGCTTAACTATGTCGGTTGAGAAATGATGCCCCACGCGAAACGGCACTTTGTACTTGCGCATCAACACATCTGCCAATTCTTGTGACGCGGTCCAGTCACTGTTCAACTCTTCCAATGCCCTGTCTGGATCGACCACGAGCGCATTCAAAATTCGATCAAAACGCTTGAGAAATTGCACCGTACTTTGAACCATTTCGGTGTTGCTGCTTTCCTCTTTGGGATCTTGCATGCCAGGTGTGATGTTATGCGCCCGCATCAATGGCCCCATGGCCAAAGCCAAGGTTGAAGAAATTTCTCGACGCGTTTCAGTCAACAAAATTGGGTTTTGTTTTTGCGGCATGGCACTTGAGATCTGCGTATTCACAAATCGCAGTGGCACCAGAAAAATCCAAGGCCGAATCTGACCATATTGACTCATGACGTCTTGAATAAAGTGCCCCGTATGCAAACCAATGCTGGTCACAATGGCGCTGACTTCAACGGGATACTCGCTCGACGAAATTTGCGCCGCGTCATAAGCGTTGTCGACGATCGCTTCAAAGCCTAAGTAATTCGCCATGCGCGTGCGATTCAAAGGCCAACTGCTGCCATTCAAAACGGTTGTCCCCATGGGCGACCTGTCGATACGCGCATAGGCCTCTCGGATGCGTTGCGCATCGCGCTCAAATCCGGCTGCGTGCCCCAGCCAAGCATGCCCCAAGCTATTTGGTTGGGCAGCAATGCCATTGGTGTAGTTAGGAACAATGGTTTGCGCATGTTTTTCTGACAAGCGAACAAGTGTCTCCGAAGTCTTGGTGAGTTGTTCAGCCAAATCCAACAGGTTGTCGCGCATGATCGCAGCACGGTAAGTGGCAAACATGTCTTGGCTCGAACGCCCTGCATGCAACAAACTGGCTTCTTGCCCTGCAGCACGAATCAGCAGTGGCTCAAATTCAACAACCCTGAAAGGCCGGGCTGCACCGGGTTGATCGCCATCGGCCATGACCTTGGCAATGCCTGCCGCAATTTTGGGTGCTTTGTCTCGCTCTAATAAGCCTTCCTCCACATTGATGACCGCAGATGCTTTGTTGATCTGTCCCAACCAAAAAAATTGATCCCTACCTGCATTTTTTTGCGCAAAGGCAAAAGAACAAACAAACATCAGGGCCAAGCCTGTCCATTTTTTTGATTGACTGCAAATCATTCCGAAATCCTTCACGCTGACACCAACTACTTGCCCTTCAACAGATTCAGGCATTGAAGCCGAACTTAGCACACCACGGCTTAATGAATGCACTGCACCTTAGAAAGACAGACAAGACATAAGCTTGAATAGGCCTCTCGCATCAATTACTGGACAACCAGTGAACGTTGAATGGACATAAAAAAACCCACCGCGAAAAACGCAGTGGGTTTGATGTTTCTAAATCAACTGACTTGCGTCAGCGTCAAATTAGAAAGCGTGCTTGATGCCGAACTCGTAACCAGTGGAAGACTGGTTAGCAGCAGTAGCAGAGCCGTTCAAGGCAACAGCAGAACCACCGGAGTTACCAACGCGAGCGTATGTAGCGTACAAGTCTGTGCGCTTGCTCAATGGGTTCACGAAACCAACGGCTGTTTGCTTAGCAACTTTGCCAGCTTGGTCTGTTTGTGACTGAGACACGCGGAATGTACCGCCAGCCATGGGAACCAAAGCGCCGAGCACGCGACCTTTGATGTCAGCAGCGCCAGTGATTTTGGTTGTGTTGGATTGAGCCATCAACTTAGCAACGCCCAGGTCATAAGAACCAGCGAGGTTGGATGTGTCGTTTGTAACGCCAGCACCAGTTGTTGTCTTGCTACCAGCGTAAGCCAAGCTGATTGCGCCTTGATCGAATGTCAAGCGGTAAGCGTTGCCGTTACCAACTTTAGCTGCTGTAGAAGCGTTTTCGCCCAGGTATGTTTGAGCCCAAACCTTCACGCCACCCATAGAAGGTGACAAGTAACCAATGCTGTTAGAAGCGCGAACGCCAGTCAAACCGCCTTTGAATGCAGCGATGTTGGTACCAACACCGTTTGTACCAAATGGATCAAACGCTGTCTCAGACCAGAACTGGGGCGTGTAGTCACGACCCAAACGCAATTCACCCATTGCACCTTCCAGGCTCACTGTTGAACGGCGGTTGAATGTCAAACCTTGTGTGCCAACGTTGGCAGCAGTTTGAGCTTGGTTCAAAGCGCTAGAAGCAGAACCTGTACCGTCGTCGTTGTTCACGCCAGCTTCCAACCAGAAGGAGGCTTTCATGCCACCGCCGAGGTCTTCAACACCGCGGAAACCCAAACGGCTAGAGTTGTAGCCAGAGTTACGCAACGTTGTTTTGTTGCTGATAGAACCTTTGCCCACTGCATAACCAGCGTCAACCACGCCGAACAATGTGACAGAAGATTGGGCCATAGCGGCGCCAGAAGCGGCCAAAACAGCCAAAGCTACGAGGGATTTTTTCATTTGAGAAGTTCTCCAAGGTTTAACAAGGGCCCCAGTTCTAGTGTCTACGGATTCGCA
>CANGCI010000023.1 GCA_947451995.1 Comamonadaceae bacterium
ATGCGACCCGTCACTGCAGCAGCAGCCACAGACCAAGGCGAGGCCAAATAAACTTGCACACTGGCGGGACCCATGCGACCTTGAAAGTTACGCGCCGTACTGGAAATGACCGTGGCACCTTCCTGAAACGTACCGCCGTAGCCTGCACAGGCACCGCAGGCATTGGGGAGCACACTGGCGCCCGCATCGGTCAAAATTTGCATCACACCTTCGCGTGCCGCTTGCGCTTGATCACGGGCACTGGCGGGGGCGACCAGCAGCTGAACACCTGCCGCAACTTTGCGGCCTTTCAAGACTTCAGCGGCGGCACGCAAATCGGCCAACTTAGCGCCAGTGCAGGCGCCAATGTAAGCCACTGTGGGTTTGATGTTGGCAAATGCGGCCACTGGCTTCGTGTTTTCTGGGCTGTGCGGCGCGGCCACTTGGGGGCTGAGTTGCGACGCATCAAACTCAAAACGCTGACAGTCGGCATCCTCGTCGGTTTGGAAAAAATGGCTGGCATCCAGCTGCG
Organism: Comamonadaceae bacterium; assembly: GCA_947451995.1. GTDB lineage: Bacteria > Pseudomonadota > Gammaproteobacteria > Burkholderiales > Burkholderiaceae_C > Limnohabitans_A. Next base: position 512 of record CANGCI010000023.1, read on the forward strand.
CATCTGTCACGCCCACCGACTTCAAGTAATTCGTGGTCACGTCATCGGCTGCAATCAGGCCCACTTGCGCGCCCATTTCCGCGCTCATGTTGGAGAGGGTCATGCGCTCTTGCATGCCCAAACCTCGCACCGTGTCACCGGCAAACTCTACCGCCTGGTAGTTGCCACCGTTCATGCCGAACTTGCCAATCATGTGCAGCATCATGTCTTTGGCACAAACGCCTTTTTGCAAAGCACCCGACCACACCATGCGCAAGGTTTGCGGCACTTGCACCCAAATTTCGCCTGTGGCCACCACCCCCAACATTTCAGTGGCACCAATGCCAAACATGTAAGTGCCAAAGGCGCCGCCGGTTGGTGAATGCGAATCGCCGCCCACACAAAAGTAACCAGGTTTCAAATGACCACGCTCTGGCAACACCACATGGCAGATGCCTTCAGAGTCAATCACGTGGGGCAGTTGCCATTCTTTGGCCACGTCACGTGTGACTTGAACAATTTTTTGCGAGTCTGCATCTTGGGCGGGCACATAGTGGTCCAGCACCAAGACCACTTTGTTGCGGTCCCAAATTTGCGCACCGATGTCGGCGAGCATCGGCTTGAGGCGACGAGGCCCGGATGAATCGTGGAACATGGCCAGATCCACTTGGCACGTCAGCACCTCGCCCACACTGACCTGTTCACGACCTGATGCGCGCGCAATCAACTTTTGCGCCAAGGTGGCGCCAGTTAGCTTGGCATTCGCGCTGGTAGAAATGTTGGCGGCACTCATTCTGGTTTAGCTCCAGAGTACTGCACCACTGCACGCCAGCGCACAATTTCGGCTTCAACAAATTTAGAGAATTCTTGCGGGCTGTTGCCTGCGGGGATGGCGCCTTCCGCTTCAATGCGACGCTTCACCTCAGGTGTTTGAATGGCCACGCGTGCTGCATCGCTCAAGCGCTTGGCCAAGTCGGGGTTCATGCGACCTGGTGCAAACAAACCGAACCATGCACTCGACTCATAGCCTGGCAGTGTTTCGCCAATGGCCTGCACATCGGGAAAGGCTGGCAAGCGCTTGGGGCTGGTCACACCCAAAGCACGCAACTTGCCCGCCTTGATGTGCGCTTGCGCATTGCCCACGGCCGCAAACATCAACTCCACTTGACCCGCCAACACATCTTGAACCGCAGGGGCTGTACCGCGATAAGGAATGTTGACAATGAAGACCCCTGCTTTCATTTTGAACGAGTCGCCTGCCAAGTGAAGAGATGAGCCCAGCGCGCCAATGGCAAAGTTCAGCTGTCCTGGTTTTTCTTTGGCCACCTTCACCAAGTCCGCCACATTCTTCACAGGCAAAGCGGGATGCGCCACCAACACGGAAGGCGAGGTGGAGACCATGGTTAAAGGTGTGAAGTCTTTGATGGGGTCAAAGGGCAAGCTGGGATAGAGCGACGCATTGATGGCGTGGCTGGTGAAACTCATCAACAAGGTATTGCCATCGGGAGGCGCTTTGGCCACCATGTCGGCGGCCAAGTTACCGCCTGCGCCCGGTTTGTTTTCGACCACCACCACGCGGCCCAATTGTTGTCCCATCGCCTGCGCCAAGGTGCGTGCCATGGTGTCGGTGGTGCCGCCTGCAGGTGCGCCCACCAAGATGCGAATGGGTGCCGTGGCAGAGGTTTGCGCATGGGCACTGCCCAAGACCACAACGCACGCCAACACACAGAATTTCAGTTTCAAGAGAAAGTTTTTCATGGGAAAGTCCTGCTCACATGCCCAAGTAGGCTTGTCGCAATGTGTCACTTGCCAACAACTCTGCGGGTTTGCCGCTGAAGCGGATCGCACCGTTTTCCATCACATAGGCGCGGTCTGCAATCTCAAGCGACTGCCCCACGTTTTGCTCCACCAACAGCACAGCCAAGCCATTGGCTTTGAGTTGGCCAATCAATGTGAACATTTCTTCCACCAACAAGGGTGACAAGCCCAAAGAGGGTTCGTCCAAAATCAAGAGTTGCGGCTCGGCCATCAAGCCTCGGCCAATGGCCAACATTTGCTGCTCGCCACCGCTCAACGTACCGGCCAGTTGTTTCACTCGTTCACGCAATCGCGGAAAGATGCCAAAGATTTTTTCCAAGTTGGCGTCACGTCTTTCACGGCCGCGGGTGAAGGCCCCCAATGACAAGTTTTCCAACACGCTTAAGTTGGGAAATACTTTGCGGCCTTCTGGCACATGGATCAAGCCGGTTTGAACCACTTTTCGAGGATGCCAGCCTGTGATGTCTTGGCCATCAAAGTTCACATGGCCGCTGCGCGCTTTGACCAAGCCACTCAGCACGCCATTCAAAGTGGTCTTACCCGACCCATTGCTGCCTAGCAAGGCAACCGTTTCGCCAGCATTCACCGTCAGGTCAACACCGCGCAACACCTCCACCGCACCATAGCCAGCGCGCAGTTGTGACACGTTCAAAATTTCGTTCATGCTGACACCTCCGCTTGGCGCAAGCGTGCTGCCGTGCCGTGGCCCAAATAGGCTTCAATCACTTGCGGATGGCGTGTCACTTCGGCGGGCGAGCCTTCTGCAATCAATTGCCCTTGCGCCAACACCCACACATGCTCAGCCAAACTCATGACGGCTTGCATCACGTGTTCAATCATCAGCACGGTCACGCCCGATGCTGCAATGGCGCGCACCACCGGAATCATTTCTGCAATTTCTTGTGGGTTCAAACCCGCCAACACTTCATCGAGCAACAACAATTGTGGCTCTGTGGCCAAGGCACGTGCCAGTTCCAGACGTTTGCGCCCCGCCACCGTCAAATCACTGGCCAGCTTGTCAAGTTGATCGGCCAAGCCAACACGCTGCGCCACTTGCTCTGCCGTTGCCAGTGCGTGCTCGCGCGATGCCGTGTGCAAATGCGCGCCGACTGCAATGTTTTCTCGCACCGTTTGCGCGGCAAAGGGCTGCACAATTTGGAAGGTGCGTGTCATGCCCAGTTTGGCATTCAAGTGCGGCGCTTGACCCGTAATGTCCTGCCCCTTGAAAATCACACGACCCGTGTCCGGCGTTAAAAAGCCTGACAGCAAAGCAAACAAGGTGGTTTTGCCGGCACCGTTGGGGCCGATCAAGGCCGTCAACGAACCTTGAGGCACTTGCAGGCTGACGTTTTGAACCGCCTTCAAGCCACCAAAGGAGCGGCTCACGCCCTGCACTTCTAACAAGGCATTTGGCTTAGTCATGACGTCTCCAAGACTTGGGCAAGTAGTCGCTCAAACCGGCAATGCCGCGCGGTAAGAACATCACAATCACAATCAACACCGCGCCATAGATCACCATGTTGATGCCAGGCATCTGGCCAAACAAGTTGCGCGTCACATCGGCCAGCACATGCAAAACCACTGCGCCTAAAACAGGGCCCCACAAGGTGCCCATACCGCCCACAATCGCGCCGACCAATGCCTCAACAGACGTGTGCGAGCCAAAGCCAATGCCGGGATCGATGTACTGAAACACTTGAACATAAAAAGCACCCGCTGAACCCATCAAGGCACCTGACATTACCGTGGCCCAGGTTTTGACATGAAAGGGGTTGACCCCCACAGCCCGCGCTGCATCTTCGTTGTCACGCACAGCCTGCAAATAAGCTCCGAACCTGGAGTTGCGCAAATAGGCGGTGACGCACAAAGCCAAAGTGACCAAACCCAAAATCAACCAAACAAAACCCGCGCGCGAACCGAATTGCATGTTGGTCCAAGACTCTTGCAAAGGCAACATCAAACCAACACCTGCGCCCGTGAAAGGCACCGACAGCGACACAATGCGAAAGACTTCGGCAAAAGCCAAGGTGATCAAGGCAAAGTAAGAGCCCTTCAAGCCATACCTGAAAGACAGTGCGCCCACCCAGGCGCCCACCAAACCTGCAGCCAACATGGCACAAGGCAAAGCCAACCAAGGGTTCCACCCCCAGCTAATTTGTGCAATGGCTTGAAAGTAGGCGCCCGTGCCAAAAAACAAAGCGTGACCAAATGAAAACTGTCCGCCAAAGCCACCCAGCACATTCCAAGCTTGGGCAATCAAACATGCAAACAGCGCCATCATCACAAAATTCAGCGTGACCCCCGATTCAGTCAACACAGGGATCACCGCCACCAGCCCTACAAACAGGGCAATGCTCAACAAGTCTTTGAACAATTGATTCATGGTGTCAACCTCATGTCTTCGCCCCAAACAGACCTTGAGGTCGCAACAACAACACGGCGATGAAGATCACAAAAATACCGACCTGCCCCAAGGACTCACCTAAGAACAAACCGCCAAAAGACTCCACCACACCAATCAGCAGCCCGCCCAACAAGGCGCCCGCAAAACTGCCCATGCCACCCAACACCACCACCGTAAAGGCCACCAACACAAAGCCGTTGCCGACTTGGGGGTTGACGTAATAAGCGGGCAACAAGAAGCATGCAGCGGCACCCAGACAGGCCAAGCCCAAACCAAAGCACATGGCATAGACGTGTTCCACATCAATGCCCATCAAACGTGCGCCTTGTTTTTCTTTGGCCACAGCACGAATGGCACGGCCTAAATCCGTGCGCTGCAAAATCACGATCAGCAATGCAGACACCACCAGCGCACCTGCAAAGGCCACCAATTTAGGCAAGGACACCATCACCTGCACAGCCTCCGGCCCAATGGCCACTGTGCTCAGGGTGTAGGCCGTGTCGATGGTGCGCGTGTCTGATTTGAAAAACAACAAGGCCAAGTTTTCCATCACGATGGACAAACCCAAAGTCACCAGCAAGATGTTTTCATCTTTGCCGTGACTGGCCCGGTTGATGATCAAACGCTGCATGGCGTAGCCCAGCACAAACATGGCAGGCACCATGAAAGGCAAAGCCACATAAGGGTCCACACCCCACCTTTCTTTGAGCGCATACACGCCATACAGCGCCATCATGAGCGAGGCCCCGTGCGCAAAGTTAATGATGTGCAGCACACCATAGATCAAGGTCAACCCCAGCGCAATCAAAGCATAGACTGCGCCGGTGGTTAAACCGTTGAGCAAAGCGGACAGCAAAATGCTGGCGTCAAACATCATCGTGACCCATTCAAATTAAGGTTCAAGGCGTGGTCTCAAGGCTTAAGCCTTCAAAGGAAAGATCGGTTCCACTTCGCGGTAGTCGCGAGGCACGATCACCTTGATGTCACCCTTAACCACTTGCGTCATCAAAGGTTGCGCACCCATGTTCTGGCCGTTTACAAACTGTGTCGCGCCGTAGGGCATGATGTGATTGGAGAACGTGCTCTTGCTCAAAGCATCGATGATGGCCGCACGGTCTGTTGACTTGGCGCGCTCAATGGCATCGGCCAACAAAGTCATGGCGGTGTAGGTCATGAACACTTCGTAGCTGAAGAACTGACCTTGCGCTTCCACACGTTTTTTCAATTCCAAAGAGCGCTTGTCACGGGGGTTGAACCAGTGGTTGCAATCGATGATGCCGTTGGCGGCTTCAGGAAACTCTTTGACGAATTTGTAGCTAGAAGCCGCGCCGCCCAAGACCGAGTAAATGGCTTTGGGTGTGATTTTTTGCTGCTGCATCGTGCGCACCAACAAGGCGTACTCGTTGTAGTAGTTGGCAGGAATCACGATGTCAGGGTTGACTTGCTTGATGCGCAGGGCAATGTTGTTGAAGTCGCGCGTGGGGTTGGCGTGCTTGATCACTTCCTTCACGTCGTAGCCGTAGCCAGGCAATTCCTTGGCCAACAAGTTGGCCGTGCCCGTTCCAAACAAGGACTCTTCGTGAATGATCATCACGCTGCGAGCAGGCTTGCCAGCGGCTGTGTTGAGCACGTGCAAATTGGCCACAGCCACTTCCGCACATTTTTTGTACCCAGGGCCAAAGCGGAAAGTGTTCTTCAAACCGCGTTCCACAATTTGGTCGGCCACACCGACGTCCACCACGTGGGGCAAGTTGTACTTGGCGGCAGCTTGTGTCGTTGCCAAACAAATGGCCGATGCAAAGGCACCCACCACAGCGCTCACGCCTGCTTCGTTCATCTTTTCAATTTCAGCGGTACCGGCTTGTGGGCTCGATTGGGCATCACCCAATACCGCTTCAATTTTGGCGCCGCCCAATGACTTGATGCCGCCCGCTTTGTTGATGTCTTCAATGGCCATCAATGCGCCCAAACGGCACTGCTGCCCTGAATACGCCAGTGCACCTGTGACAGGATGCAACACACCCACTTTGACTGTCTTGGCTTGCGCGCCAGCAATCAAAGGGAAAGACATGACAGAAGCCGCTGCAGCGGTCTGGCTCATAAAGTGACGACGTGTGGTCATGGGAAGCTCCTTTAAAAGGTCAAGGGAAAATCAAGGGACGGTCAATGAAAATTCGCCGACAGCTCTTTGTCCACCCAAATTTGGGCGTCAATGCTGCCAACACGGGACAACTGCATTTGGTATTCGTAACGGTCGGGCCGGTACAAGCCCAGCAACCACTGAACAGGTTTGTCTTGCTGGTCATAAATCAAGCGGCGCACGGACAACAAGGCGGATCCTACCGGCACATCCAAGTGGCGCGCCATGTCGGCATCGGCAAGGCGCGCAGAAATAGTTTGCTCAGCGCGGCCCACTTTGACGCCCGCCTCTTCCAGCAACACCAAAATGGGTTTTTGAGCCAATTCGCGCTGGCCAAAACCTTGGGCAATCTCAGAAGGCACCCAGGTGGTCATGTGCGACAACGGCCCCTCACGCGTGCTTCGAACCCGCTCGGCTTTTTGCACCCAGTCTGTGGCTGAAAGTTTGAGTTTGTCTTGGATTTCTTTAGGCGCCAGCAAGGTTTGCACGGACAACACCTTCACGGAGGTGCGCAAACCCATGGTGACCAGGTTTTCCAGCAAGCCCGTCAAGCGCGCTTGTTGACCACCATGACCTGTTGCGTCGCCGCCGAGTTTGGAGGCATGGTCTTCATTGCGTTTCACGGGTCGCGTGCCGCGCCCCGGCTCTCGCTTGATCAAGCCTTCTTCTGCCATTTGCTGCAAGGCCCGTCGCACCGTCACCCGGGCCACAGTGAACTGCTTCATCAGCGCCAACTCGCCAGGCAAACCCTCGTCGAATTTGCCTTCTTGCAATTGCTCGCACAACACCAGATAAATCTGGTGGTACTTGGGCAATGGCAGGTTTTGGTTCATGGGTGATATGTTTCATTACTCCTAATGACCTGTCAATAGGACATTTGTTAGGACAAATGCGCAGTTTCCCCAATGAGTGTGTGACAGTAGAAGCCATTGAGGTCATTCAATCAGGCAAATCAAATCGATAATCAGCCAATTGAACTTGTTACCAAAGAGGCCAACATTGGCACTGCCATCTCCCGCACCCCGAAAACTGTCACACACCCGAACCGTGGTCTATTCAGGCTTTGAGCGCGAAGATGGCCTGTGGGACATCGAAGCCGCCCTGACCGATGTCAAAACCTACAACTTCGTCATCCCCAGCCAAGGCCCCTTGGAAGCAGGACAGCCGATTCATGGTTTGAACATCCGATTGACGGTGGATGACCAATTCAAAATTCACGAAGTGATCACCGACATGGCACACATTCCCCATCCAGAATGTGACCGAGCCCCTCTTAACATGCACAAGCTGGTGGGCTGCACTTTGGGTTCTGGTTGGCGCAAAACCATTGAAGCCCATCTGGGGGGCGTGGCAGGCTGCACCCATTTGCGTGAAATGTTGTTCAACATGGCCACCGCGGCTTATCAGACCATCCCTTCTGCACGCCAATTCAGAGCGCAACAAGCAGGACTGCCAGAGCACGTGCCCACCACACCGCCGCCGCATGTGGGCAAGTGCATGTCATGGGCCTTTGATGGCCCGGTGGTCGAGCGCTACTACCCCATGTTTTACAGAAAATCCGAAGCGACCTGAGCCACATTGCAACAAGCGACCTTCAGTGGTAACGCTGTTTGCGCTTCAGTCCCTGCGATAATCGAGGGCTAATCCGCTCGTCGCCACGACGCGCACCTTCCATCAGCCCCTGGATATAAACCAGTCACCGCTTGGAGTCTCTTGTGAGCAAAAAAGTATTTATCAAAACCTTCGGTTGCCAAATGAACGAGTACGACTCGGACAAAATGGCCGACGTCATGAAGGCCGCCGAGGGCTACGAGCCCACTCAAGACGTCGAAGAAGCCGACCTTATTTTGTTCAACACTTGCTCGGTGCGTGAACGCGCGCAAGAAAAAGTCTTCAGCGATTTAGGCCGCGTGAAGCACCTCAAAGAACGTGGCGTGCTGATTGGCGTAGGCGGCTGTGTGGCCAGCCAAGAAGGCGCCGACATCATCAAACGCGCACCTTATGTCGACGTGGTGTTTGGCCCGCAAACTTTGCACCGCCTGCCCGAACTTTTGGCTGCGCGAAGCGCCAAAAAACGCCCGCAAGTGGACATCACCTTTCCTGAAATTGAAAAGTTCGATCACTTGCCGCCCGCCAAGATGGACGGCCCCACCGCCTTCGTGTCCATCATGGAAGGTTGCAGCAAATATTGCAGTTACTGCGTGGTGCCTTACACCCGTGGCGAAGAAGTCAGCCGCCCCTTTGAAGACGTGTTGGTCGAAGTCGCCGGTTTGGCTGAGCAAGGCGTGCGCGAAATTACCTTGCTGGGTCAAAACGTCAATGCCTACCGCGGCAAGATGGGCGACACCGCCGAGATTGCCGACTTTGCGTTGCTGATTGAATACGTGGCCGACATTCCCGGCATCGAGCGCATTCGCTACACCACCAGCCATCCCAACGAATTCACACAGCGCCTGATCGATGTGTACGACAAGGTGCCCAAGTTGGTCAGCCATTTGCACCTGCCCGTGCAACACGGCTCTGACAAAATTTTGATGGCCATGAAACGCGGCTACACCGCGATGGAATACAAAAGCACCATTCGCAAACTGCGCGCCATTCGCCCCGACATGGCCATGAGCAGCGACTTCATTGTGGGCTTTCCTGGCGAAACCGAGGAAGACTTCAACAAGATGATGAAGTTGATTGACGATGTAGGCTACGACACCAGTTTCAGTTTCATCTTCAGCCCACGTCCCGGCACACCCGCAGCCAACTTGCCTGATGACACCCCGCACGATGTGAAGCTCAAACGTCTGCACCATTTGCAAGCCACCATTGAAGCCAACGTCAAACGCATTGGCGACAGCCGCTTGAACACGGTGCAACGCATTTTGGTCGAGCGTCCTGCGCGCAAAGACGCCACTGAAATGGCGGGACGCACCGAATGCAATCGCGTGGTCAACTTCCCTGCAGGCCCCAATGGCATGCGCTTGGTGGGTCAGATGGTGGATGTGCGCATCAACACGGCGCTGTCACATTCTTTGCGCGGCGACTTGGTGTTGTCTGAATAAAGCCTAAGCTTTTTTGAGTGAAATATGGCGACGAAAGTCGCCATTTTTGATTTGAGGTCTGCCCTCTAAGGACCAGTTGTAGACATAGATTTGCGCGCGCACTGCTTGGGGCGATTCAGTTGCGAGCCAAGTCACATCGGCTGTGACGCGCAAGTACATGGAGTTCGCCATCGATTCAGGATCAACTTCTTCCAGATCGTCCAACCGCTGCCACTGAGACGCTTCAATTTTGTACAACTCCCCCAGCACTGTTCCCAGCGGCGCAGCCCTGCCACCCAGCAACTTCATGGCCGGGTAGTCACCCAAATCGAACAAAGCACCCTGCATCGTGGCCGGTCCAAGGCAAGTTGCACCTTGCATGTGGTGGTGATTGCTGAGGCCAGACAACAAAGTACCGTAGACAAAAAGCAATTCGTTTTCAGCAAAGGGTGGCTTGCGCGAAATCATTTTCTTCCTCTGGTTTTTGCGTTAAAGTGAATTCATGAGAGCAGAACAAAACGAGCGCTTCACGCGCATTGGTCAAGGCACACCCTGTGGCGAAATGCTACGCCATTACTGGCACCCTGTGGCTTTGATGGACGAATTCGACCCCCAACTCGATCCCCGCATGGCCATCCGACCTGTCAAAGCGGTTCGCTTGCTCGGCCAAGACTTGGTCTTGTTCAAAAATGCGCAGGGTCAGTTTGGATTGCTCGATCGCGACTGTCCGCATCGCGGCGCCGACCTGGCCTTTGGTCGCAATGAAGGCGATGGCCTGCGCTGTCCCTTTCACGGCTGGAAATTTGACGTCACGGGCCAATGCCTCGAAACCCCCGCCGAACCTCAAGGCAGTGTTTTGTGCACCCGCATCAAGCAACGCAATTACCCCATACAAGAACGCAGCGGTATTTTGTTTGCGTGGATGGGGCCCGAGGGCAGCACACCACCGCCACTTCCGGCCATCGATTGTTTTCAAGCGCCAGGCACCCACACCTTTGCATTCAAAGGTTTGTGGAACTGCAATTGGCTCCAGGCCTTTGAAGTGGGCATCGACCCTGCACACGCATCTTTCTTGCACCGTTTCTTCAACGACGCCTCCTTGGAAGACACCTACGGCAAACAATTTCGCGGCGCCAGTGCAGGCGAAATTGATGGCGAAAAATGGCCCATGACCCGCGTCATGCGCGAATTTGACCAACCCGACATTGCCTTCACCGAAAAACCTTATGGCCTCCAACTGACCACACTCCGGCACATGACAGACAAGCTGACGCATGTGCGCATCACCAATTCGCTGTTCCCCAACACCTTTGTGATTCCTTTGTCAGAAACCATGACCATCACGCAGATGCACGTGCCGGTGGACGACACGCGCACCTACTGGTATGCCGTGTTCACCAGCTTTGCCGATCCTGTCAACAAAGATGCCATGCGCAATCAACGGCTTGAAGCCGTCAGCTTGCCCGACTACATTCCCAAATCGGGACGTCACAACAACTGGGGCTTCAACCCCGAAGAACAAATGACGCGCACGTTTTTGGGCATGGGCGAGGACGACATCAATGTGCACGATCAATGGGCCTGCGAAAGCATGGGGGCCATTCAAAACAGAACTCGCGAACATTTGGGCACCTCCGACAAAGTGATCATTGCCAATCGCCGCATTTTGGCCAAAGCCATTGACGATGTGGCCGCAGGTGCATTGCCCCCCGGATTTGCCAAGGCCGAAGTTGCAGCCACCCGATTTGGCCCCGACACCGTCGACGGCATTGCGCCCGCCCAAGATTGGTCCACATGGTCACAGCAAACCATGCAAGCCAAGCGCAATGGCGCGCCGTGGGATACAGCCACACCCAATTCGCCCTGAGTTCTGCGACATGAGCTCAACAGTCATCCCTTCTTTCGCGGACCAATGCGGCATCAACACCCAGGCCCGACAAGCCGAGGTGCAACGCGTACTGGCCTTGGCGCAAGCCTCTGGGCTGGAATGGATCCGCTTGGTTTGGTGTGATGTGCATGGCTGTTTGCGCGGCAAAACGTGGGTCACTTCCGAGTTGGCCAATGCCTTTGCGCAAGGCATGGGCATGGTCAGCACCTTGATGCTCAAAGACACTTCAGATCGCACCGTCTACAAGGTGTTTGAAGCCGATGTCAAACATGAATTGCCTGGTTTTGAAGGCGCCAGCAATGTGATGTTGTTGCCCGACCCCAGCACCTTCAAAATTTTGCCTTGGGCCGAAAAAACAGGCTGGTTGTTGTGTCAGCCTTGGTTCCCGAATGGCCAAGTTGTAAGCTACGACTCGCGCCGTATTTTGCAAACTGCCTTGGACCAGTTGGCCACCAAAGGCTGGGGCATGCGATGCGGCCTGGAAGTTGAGTTTCACATTTACAAACTCAAAGACGCCGAGCACGGTGACGATGCCGACCCTGCGCAAGCCGCATGGCCAGGACCAGCGCCCGAGGTCAGCATGATTCATCCCGGCTACAACTTGCTCAATGAGTTGTGGTTTGACCGCGCAGAACCTGCGCTGCGCATCGTCAAACAAACAGCCCAAGATTTGGGTTTGCCATTGTTGTCCCTGGAAATTGAACTGGGCCCCAGTCAAGTTGAAGCCGTGTTCAAAGCCACCGATGCCATGACGGCTGCCGACAACATGGTGCTTTTTAGAAGCGCCATCAAACAAGCCTTGAGACGCGCCGGCTATCACGCCACGTTCATGTGCCGACCGCCGTTTGAGAACATCATGAGCAGTGGCTGGCATTTGCATCAATCACTCTACGACTTGCAAACAGTTCAGAACCTGTTTGCGCGCACCACGGCGAAAGACATCCAAGAGGCGCAATCGCTGCGTGCAGACGATGCCTGTCACACCCTGTCCAAGATCGGTGCAACGTATCTGGCCGGCTTGTTGGCCCACGGCCAAGGCATGACGTCTTTGTGCACCACCACAGTCAATGGCTTTGGTCGCTTCAAGCCCAACGCATTGGCGCCGCAAAGCATTTTGTGGGGCCGCGACAATCGCGGCGCCATGCTCCGCGTGGTGGGTGGCCCCGGCGATGCTGGCACGCGGATTGAAAACAGAATGGGCGAGCCTGCTGCCAATCCCTACCTGTACATGGCCTCGCAAATTTTGGCGGGCTTGGATGGCATTGAAAGCGATCTGACGGCGCCATTCGCCACAGAAGCACCTTACGCAGAAAGTGCCGAGCGTTTGCCCTTGACTTTGGGTGATGCCTTAGCGCGATTGGGCGATGACCCAATTTTGAGCGCGGGTTTGGGCGCTGACTTTGTGCGCTATTACCAGCGCATCAAACAATCAGAGCAAACGCGTTTCAATGACGCGGAAGACAAGGTGGAATTTCAGCGGCGAGAGTATTTCAGCCGCATTTGAAGAATCAGGCCCAAAGGCTGGGCCCTTAGCGTTTCATGCCAGGGAAACCGCCACCGCCCATGCCGCCAAAGCCGCCCATGCCCTTCATGGCACCCAAGCGCTTCATCATCTTCATCATGCCGCCGCCTGACATTTTTTTCATCATGTCTTGCATCTGCTCAAACTCTTTGAGCAAGCGGTTCACATCCTGCACTTGAACGCCTGCACCCATGGCAATGCGGCGCTTGCGCGTGGCTTTGATGAGTTCAGGTTTGCTGCGCTCACGCGGTGTCATGCTGTGAATGATGCCTTGCTTGCGCGCGATGTCTTTTTCGGCTTTGCCCAAATCCATGCTGCCTGCTTTGGCTGCCAACTGCGTGGGCAATTTGTCCATCAAGCTGGACAAGCCACCCATTTGCTTCATTTGCTGAATTTGCGCCAAGAAATCATTCAAATCAAAACCGCTGCCGCTCTTGACTTTGGCCGCCAACTTTTGCGCGGCCTCCATGTCCACGCCGGCTGTGACTTGCTCCACCAAGGCCAAGATATCGCCCATGCCAAGGATACGGCCTGCATGTCGCTCGGCATCGAATACTTCAAGGCCGTCAATTTTTTCGCTGGTACCTGCAAACTTGATGGGCGCACCCGTGATTTGACGCACAGACAATGCGGCGCCACCGCGTGAGTCACCATCCATCTTGGTCAGAACAATGCCTGTCAGAGGCAAAGCATCTTTAAAAGCTTTGGCGGTGTTGGCCGCATCCTGACCTTGCATGGCATCGACCACAAACAAAGTTTCCACAGGGTTCAAAGCCGCATGCAACTCCCGAATTTCAGCCATCAGGGCTTCGTCAATGGCCAAACGACCTGCCGTGTCGACCAGCAACACATCAAAGAAATGCTTGCGTGCGTAATCGATGGCGGCCCGGGCAATGTCCAAAGGCTTTTGGTCAGGCGAACTGGGGAACCATTCGGCGCCGGCTTGTGCTGTGACGGTTTTCAGCTGCTCAATGGCCGCAGGTCGGTACACGTCGCCCGACACGGTCAGCACTTTTTTCTTGCGCTTCTCAATCAGGTGCTTGGCCAACTTGGCGGTGGTGGTGGTTTTACCGGCACCTTGCAAACCTGCCATCAAAATGACAGCAGGCGGTTGCGCTGCCAAGTTGATATCGGCCACACCTTCGCCCATGGTGGCAGCCAACTCGCGGTTCACGATGGCCACCAAGGCTTGGCCAGGCTTTAAGGAGCCCAGCACCTCTTGCCCAAGGGCTTTTTCTTTCACACGGGCAATGAAGTCGCGCACCACCGGCAAGGCCACATCGGCCTCCAGCAAGGCCATGCGAACCTCGCGCAGCATGTCCGTGACATTGGACTCCGTGATCCGCGCTTGACCACTGATTTGCTTAACAAGTTGCGAGAGTTTGTCGGTGAGGGCGGAAGCCATAGGGAAAATTTCTCATAAACCGCTAGGTTTTAAGCCCATTGCCAGATTGCAAGGGCTCAAAACGCTAAACTAGGAAGCATGATTTTAGCCAGTCCATCTGATTTGGCGATGTGGTTGACGCTTTTAACTGCCATCGCTTATGCCATTCCCGCCATCACGGCAGATCGAATGGGCCCCAGCTTGGCACGCCGTTATTTGTGGCTCGCTTGGCTCTTGCATGGCGCCACCATTGGCATTGGTCTCTTGGGTGAAACACCGCGCTTTGGCTTTGCCCCCGCTTTGTCCGTCACGGTTTGGTGGGTCCTGACGGCCTACGCCGTCGAAACCCAATATTTTCCCCAATTGAAAGCGCGTTGGGCCATGGCGGCCTTGGGCAGCGCGGCTGTGGCACTGGCATGGGTGTTTCCTGGGCAAGCACTTCAAGTCACCGCTTCCATTTGGCTACCCCTGCACTGGGCTTTGGGCATTGCCTCCTATGGCATGTTTGCCGCGGCCGTCATTCATGCAGCCCTCATGACCAGCGCCGAAATTGAAATCCGACAAGGCAACGAAAACCAAAGTGGCTTGCCCTTGCTCACGCTAGAGCGGCTCATGTTCCGATTTGTGATGCTGGGCTTTGTGCTGCTCACCCTCACCCTGATTGCAGGCTTTGCATTTGGCGAGCAACTCTATGGTGCAGCGGGCGCGCATTGGAAATGGGACCACAAAACAGTGTTCTCCATCCTGTCCTGGCTCACCTTTGGCGCCTTGCTGCTGGGCAGACATCAGTTTGGCTGGCGCGGCCGGCGTGCTGTTCGTGTTCTTTATTCGGGCGCTGCGCTGCTGCTCTTGGCCTATGCAGGCTCGCGCTTTGTCCTGGAAGTCGTTTTAGGACGCAACCTTTGAAAATTCTGCTGTTACTGCTGACGATTTTGTTTGCGGTTTGGCTTTGGCGCAGAAACCGCTTGAATGCTTTGAACGAGCGAAAGTCCAAGTCCGCCGAAACCCATCTAGCCCCCAACAGCCCCACCTCAGAGCCCAGCCCCATGCAGGCATGCACGCAATGCGGTGTGCACGTGCCCGCGGCTGACATGGTGCAAGGGCAGCGCGGCATTTACTGCTCTCAGGCGCATTGCCAAGCCGCCTCGGACACCCGGGTCTAAACCGCCCTTCTTCCCTCGCTACGCCAACACCATGCGCTTCGATCTATGGCAAAAAGGCTGGTGCCAAGCGGCTGAGAAATGTGTGTCCCCCAACCATGGCGCGCGTCCAGCGCATGCCCAGATCGATTTGATCGTGGTTCACTCCATCAGCTTGCCACCGGGTGAGTACGGCACACAAGCCGTGCAACAGTTGTTCACCAACCAACTGGATTGGGACGCACACCCTTACTTCCAAAGCATTCGCGGACTGGAAGTGTCTGCGCATTTCTTCATTGAGCGGCAAGGCAAAGTCTGGCAGTTCGTCAGTTGTGACGACCGTGCATGGCATGCCGGCGCTTCACATTACCGTGGGCGCGGCAACTGCAACGACGACTCCATTGGG
The DNA here is from genome assembly GCA_947451995.1 of Comamonadaceae bacterium. Lineage (GTDB taxonomy): Bacteria > Pseudomonadota > Gammaproteobacteria > Burkholderiales > Burkholderiaceae_C > Limnohabitans_A. The sequence continues at coordinate 16,224 of CANGCI010000023.1, forward strand.
ATTGAACTGGAGGGCCTGGAAGGTGAAACTTTTGAAGCCGCCCAATACGACAGTTTGACGCAGCTTTGCCAAGCCTTGAAACAACAATACCCCATCGCGTATCTGGCAGGTCACGAACACATTGCACCGGGTCGCAAAAAAGATCCAGGACCTGGATTTGATTGGGCACTGTTGCAAAAAAATGTCGCATGGCCGCCTCAGTACTTTCCCGAATTTTGAAATTTTTTTCAAACATCAAAAAATATTTTGAGTGCCCTTGAGGCACTTTTTTTTGCACCAAGCAGGCGCATGCTTGTCACTTGTGAAATGAGGGGAATTCTCGAATGCTTGAATTTGCAAGGCTTTGCGCAGGCAAATGCAAGCCAAAGCACGTCGTTCCTCATTGGCCATTCAAACAGACTGATTTGACGCGCATTTCAAGGCATCATTTTGATGCCCCAAATTTGCCCGTTTTTTGTTGACCCAGCGCATGCTTCTTTGTCAATCACTTTGCAGGCGCCCAAGGCAGCCTGTACACTACCCCTAGTGGCTTGAATTCACCCCAGACCCCAGATATAGTGTCCCAACGCCAAAGACACTGTTCGGTGAAATACCAGAAAACAAGCCACTTTGACGACCCGGATTGACTGCTCAACCAAGCCCCCGCAAGGCTGCAGCCAACAAGAATTTTGAACCGACATTGACCACAGAGAACGCTATGCAAATTGAGCTAAATCCGACATCGAACCCTCAAGGCTTCTTGGGCGCCAACGATGCATCCACCGCATCGGCTGCGGCACCCCATGCTTTGGCCAACTACCAAATCATTCGCCGCAATGGCGCTGTGGTGCCCTTCGAGCCGAACAAAATTGCGGTTGCCTTGATGAAAGCCTTCTTGGCTGTTCACGGCACGCAAGGCGCGGCTTCTGCCAGCGTGCGCGAAGTCGTAGATGGCCTCACTCAGAACGTGGTGCGCGCCCTGATGCGCTCACGTCCTGGTGGCGGCACCTTCCACATTGAAGACGTGCAAGACCAAGTTGAGCTGGGCCTGATGCGCAGCAGCAACCACGAAGTCGCTCGTGCCTATGTGCTCTACCGTGAACGTCGCACCCAAGAACGCGCCCAAGTCAAAGAAGAAAAAGCCGCGGTCAGTGCACACCCCACCTTGCACGTTTTGGACGGCGGCCAGCGCGTGCCCCTCGACGTCAACTATTTGCAAGGCCTCATCGTCAATGCTTGCCACGGTTTGGGCCAAGACGTCCATCCCGATCCCATCGTGGCCGAAACCATGCGCAACCTCTACGACGGCGTGCCCATGGAAGAGGTTTACAAGGCGTCCATCTTGGCGTCTCGTACCCTGATCGAAAAAGATCCTGACTACACCTACGTCACAGCCCGTCTGCTGATGCACACCATTGCCAAAGAAGTTTTGGGCAAAGAGGTGCTCTTGAAGGACATGGCTTCTCACTATGTTGACTACTTCCCTGGCTACATCAAAAAGGGCGTCGACAACGGCTTGCTCGACGAAAAACTCCTGCAATTCGACTTGCGCAAGCTGGCCACAGCCCTCAAAGCCGAACGCGATTTGCAATTCGATTACCTCGGCCTTCAAACTTTGTACGACCGTTACTTCTTGCACGTGCGCAAAACACGCATTGAGTTGCCCCAGTCTTTCTTTATGCGCGTGGCCATGGGCCTGGCTCTGAACGAAGCCGACCGCGAAGCACGCGCCATCGAGTTCTATGAAGTGCTGTCTTCATTCGACTTCATGTCCAGCACCCCCACCCTGTTCAACAGCGCTGGTTTGCGTTCACAGCTGTCCAGCTGCTACCTCACCACCGTGCCCGACGACCTCGACGGCATTTACGAGTCCATCAAAGAAAATGCTTTGTTGTCTAAATTTGCAGGCGGCTTGGGCAATGACTGGACACGCGTTCGCGCTTTGGGCAGCCACATCAAGGGCACCAATGGCGAATCACAAGGCGTGGTGCCTTTCCTCAAAGTGGTCAACGACACTGCTGTGGCCGTGAACCAAGGCGGCAAGCGCAAGGGCGCGGTCTGCACCTACCTCGAAACATGGCACCTCGACATTGAAGAGTTCCTGGAACTGCGCAAAAACACCGGCGATGACCGCCGCCGTACGCACGACATGAACACCGCCAACTGGATCCCCGACTTGTTCATGCGCCGTGTCATGGAAAAAGGCACTTGGACTTTGTTCTCGCCTTCCGATTGCCCCGATTTGCATGACAAGTTTGGCGTTGAGTTCGAAAAAGCCTATGTGGCCTACGAACAAAAAGCCGCCGCCGGCGAAATCAAGCCCAGCCGCACCATCCAGGCCAACGACCTGTGGCGCAAAATGCTCTCCATGCTGTTCGAAACAGGCCATCCTTGGATCACTTTCAAAGATGCTTGCAACATTCGTTCACCTCAGCAGCATGCTGGCGTGGTGCACTCCTCTAACTTGTGCACCGAGATCACCTTGAACACCAGCGACACCGAAACAGCGGTGTGCAACTTGGGTTCGGTCAACTTGCCACAGCACTTGGTAGACGGCCCCAACGGCAAACAAATCGACCACGCCAAACTGCAGCGCACCATCAAAACGGCCATGCGCATGCTCGACAACGTGATCGACATCAACTACTACGCGGTCAAAAAAGCGCGTGACTCTAATATGCGTCACCGTCCTGTGGGTCTGGGCCTCATGGGCTTCCAAGACGCGCTGTACCAAATGCGTGTGCCTTATGCCTCCCAAGAAGCCGTGCAATTTGCCGACACGTCCATGGAAGCCATCTGCTACTACGCTTACTGGGCCTCTACCGAGTTGGCTGCCGAGCGCGGCAAGTACTCCAGCTACAAAGGCTCTTTGTGGGATCAAGGCATCTTGCCTTTGGACACCCTCAACCTGCTGGAAAAAGCCCGCGGTGGTTACGTTGAAGTTGACCGCAGCAGCACCATGGACTGGGATGCTTTGCGCAAGAAGATTGCCAAAGACGGCATGCGCAACTCCAACTGCGTGGCCATTGCGCCTACCGCCACCATCTCCAACATCATTGGTGTGGACGCTTGTATCGAGCCTTGCTTCGGCAATTTGTCCGTCAAGTCCAACTTGTCTGGCGAGTTCACCATCATCAACAGCTACCTGGTTCGCGATTTGAAGCGCCTCGGTCTGTGGGACGATGTCATGGTCATGGACTTGAAACACTTCGACGGCTCTTTGCGCCCCATCGACCGTGTGCCACAAGAAATCAAGGCCTTGTACGCCACGGCCTTCGAAGTGGAAACCACATGGATTGTGGAAGCTGCTGCACGTCGCCAAAAATGGATTGACCAAGCCCAGTCGCTCAACATTTACATGTCGGGCGCGTCTGGCAAAAAGTTGGATGACACCTACAAGTTGGCATGGTTGCGCGGCCTCAAAACCACTTACTACCTGCGCACCATCAGCGCCACACACGCCGAGAAATCAACTGTGTCAAACAACCAGATGAATGCGGTGTCTTCTGGCTCTTCAACTGGCGGTGCATCTGCATCGAGTGCATCTGCACCTGCACAGTTCTCAGGTGTGCCTGCAACCGATGTGAAGTTCACAGCCATCGACGATGTTGGCTGCGAAGCTTGCCAATAACTTTTCAAGCGTCAGGAAATTCTTTTTCTCAATTTCAAAATCACGACGAAGAAATACAATGCAAAAACGCAACACTTCTTCGCGTGATTTCATTTCATTTCAAAACATTGCTTTGCATTTCGTCCGCAAGCTTTCATAATTCACACATTGGAAATTTCTATGTTGTCCTGGGACGATTCATCTAAA